>JABDJW010000296.1 GCA_013002375.1 Acidimicrobiales bacterium
GTTGCGACCGATGCTCACCGGCGAGCACACGTGGTGCCAGCTCTACTCCGAACCCAACGCCGGGTCGGATCTCGCCGGATTGCGCACCACCGCGGTCCGCGATGGCGACGAGTTCGTGGTCAACGGCCAGAAGGTCTGGACCTCGGGAGCGCACTACGCCGACTGGGGCATGCTGCTGGTGCGGACGGACCCCGATCAACCCAAACACCGAGGCATCACGTACCTCGTGCTCGACATGCGTTCACCGGGGATCGAGGTCCGGCCGCTGGTGCAGATCACCGGAGCGGCGCACTTCAACGAGGTCTTCCTGACCGACGTGCGAGTACCGGTCGACAACGTCGTCGGCGAGATCGGCGCCGGGTGGGGGCCGACCCAGGTCACCCTGGCCAACGAGCGGCAGGGGATCGGCGATGCCCGCGCCAATTCCTTCGAGCACCTGATCGATCTGGCCCGGTACTTCGACCGCGCCGACGATCCCGGCATCCGCCAGCAACTGGCCCGGGTCTATTCGATCCAACGCACGATCGAGTTCTTGATGTACCGGGTTCGCACCGCCCAAGGTCGCGGCGAGATGCCCGGGCCGGAGAGCTCGATCCTCAAGCTGATGTCGACCCAGCGGCTGGCGATGCAGGCCGACATGGTCATGGAGATCATGGGCTCGGCCGGCACGCTGGTGGGCGCTGATGCGCATCTCAACGGCTATTGGCAGAGTCTCTCATTCTTGGGCCAGTGGATGTCCCGTATCGGCGGCGGCACCGACGAAATCCAGCGCAACATCGTCGGCGAACGGGTGCTCGGCCTGCCCGGCGAGCCGCGGGTCGACAAGGGCATCCCCTTCCGGGACATCCCGGGTTAGGTCGGCGTCGGGACGCGTCAGCTGACGGCGGTGGCCAGGCGGTGTTGTCGTCCGGCACGGTGGTCGGCCAGGCCCTGCGAAGCAGCGCCGATTGTCCAGCTGATGGCCAGCGCATGCACGAGCGTGGCGGGGCCGAAGGCGCCGCCCGCAATGATGCCGAGGCTCAGCACCGCAACCTCGAGGCCGGTGCGGAACCGGCGAGGGCCGACGTTGCGCTCCTCGGCCGCGCGGGTGAGCAACTCGAAGGCACCGCCGGTCGAGGCGCTGTGGGCAATGACCGAGATGGCCAGCGACAGCGTCGCGATCGCGGCGGCGGCCAAGCCGATTCGGCCGGCCAAATGGCTGGGATCTCGTAGCAGCGGGTACATCGCATCGACCATCAAGCCGTTGGCGAAGACCCAGAGCAGGCCGACCAGCTTCGGGCGCTGGCCCAGCAATGCTGCGGCGCTGTAGAAGACGGCGGCGAGCACCCAGGCCGCCTGCCCGAAGGACAGGGCGCTGTGCCGGCTGATGCTCGACACCAAGACGTCGTAGGGCGGTAGGCCGAGGTGGGCATGGCGAAACATCGAGATGGCCAGGCCGATCAGCACCGAGCTGAGCAGCACCATGGCCACTTGGACCGCGGGAGTGCGCACCGTGCGCGGGTAGAGCCTCTGAGCGCGCGAGAGCGCACCGTAGCGGGTCAGGGTCAGGCGGCGGCCGAGCAGCCGAAGTCGTGGATTCACGTCTCCAAGTCTCGGCCACTTCGCCCCGACTCACGACCGCTTTTCGGGGGTCAGGTGTCACAGTCGTTCCTCGGCTAGCGCCTCGTCACTTAGCGAGTTGCTCGGCTAGCGCCTCGCAACGTCGGTGGTGTCTGCCTAGCTCACTCCGCTCCGCGTTCGGGTCGCGGAGGGGGTCGGGACTGGAGCCGGCCACGACCCCCACACGTGCTGCGCGGGTATCGTGAGCGGGTGGGCAAGTCGAAACATCGGGCGGCGCAGCAGCGGCCGGTCGACACCGAGCGACTGCTCGATCTCGGGCGCCGCCGTGGCGTGGCCGCGATCGGCGTCGCCAAGGCGGAGCCCTTCACCGAGGCCCGACAGCGGATCGAAGCCCACAAGGCGGCCGGCTATCACGGCTCGATGAGCTTCACGTTCCGCAAACCCGAGGTATCCACCGACCCGACCCGGTCGCTGCCCGACGCCCGCTCGCTCGTCGTCGCCGCGATGGCCCACCCCGTCCGCGAGCCCGACGCCGGCGACCCTGCCGATGCGCCGGCCCGGGTCGCTCGTTATGTGTGGGATGACACCTACGCCAAGCTCGAGGACGTGCTGCGGGAGATCGCCGAATCACTCAATGCCGACGGCTGGCGTTCTCGGGTGCTCTGCGACGACAACGCCCTGGTCGATCGCGAGGCTGCGATCCGGGCCGGCCTCGGGTGGCGGGGCAAGAACAGCAACGTCCTGGTGCCCGGTTTCGGCAGCTGGGTCGTGCTCGGTTCGGTGCTCACCGATGCCGAACTCACGCCGACCGCCGAACCCGTACCGGACGGTTGCGGCCCGTGCGACCGCTGCATCGGCAACTGTCCGACCGGCGCGATCGTCGCCCCGGGCGTGCTCGACGCTCGCCGATGTCTGGCCTGGTTGGTGCAGGATCACGGCGTGTTTCCGCGGGAGTTCCGCACCGCATTGGGCGACCGCATCTACGGCTGTGACGACTGCCAGACCACCTGCCCGCCCAACCGCCGCGCCGAGCGAACGATCAAAGCCGCCGGAGCGCAGGCGGTCACGATCGCACCCCGGCGAGCCTGGGTTCCGGTGATCGATCTGCTGGCTCAGACCGACGACGAACTGTTGGCCCGCCATGGCGCCTGGTACATCCCCAAACGCGACCCGCTCTACCTTCGCCGGAACGCACTGATCGTGCTGGGCAATGTCGGCGACGGGCGCCGCGCCGAGGTTCGAGCCGCCATCCGCGCCGCGCTCGACCACCCGTCGTCCATCGTGCGGGCCCATGCGGTGTGGGCTGCCGCCCAGCTCGGTCTCGACGAGCTGGCCGATCCACTCCGGCTCGATCCCGACCCGATCGTGCAGGCCGAGTTCGCATGATGCTCAACCATTTGCTCGTCACCAACGACTTCCCGCCCAAGATCGGCGGCATTCAGTCGTACCTGTGGGAGTTGTGGCGTCGGTTGCCGCCGGATCGGTTCACCGTGCTCACCACTCCGCACGCCGATGCGGCGGCGTTCGACGCCGCGCAACCGTTCGAGGTGCGCCGATCGGCGGAGCCGTGGTTGCTGCCCCGCCCCGGTATGGCGGGGCGGGTCGATCGGTTGGCCGTCGAGGTCGGCGCCGAGGCGGTCATTCTCGATCCGGCGCTGCCGATCGGGCGGATCGGGCCGCAGCTCGCTCATCCGTACGGCGTGGTGTTGCACGGAGCCGAAGTCACGGTGCCCGGGAGGCTCGCCGGGGTACGGGGGCAACTACGCACGGTGCTGCGCGGTGCCGACTTGGTGATCGCGGCGGGTACCTATCCACTGGCCGAGGCCGAACGAGCCGCAGGCTGCAAGCTGCCGGCGGTCGTGGTGCCCCCCGGTGTCGACACCGATCGGTTCCATCCCCTCGCCCCCGAAGCCGTTGCCGCAGCCCGGGCCCAGTTCGGCCTCGGGGCCGGCCCGCTGGTGGTGAGCGTCAGCCGGCTCGTGCCCCGCAAGGGGATGGACACCCTGTTGGCGGCATCGGCCCGCCTCCGGGGTCGGTTCCCGGAGCTTCAGGTGGCGATTGCCGGCAGCGGTCGCGATCGCAGTCGGCTCGAACGCCTGGCCGAACGCGTGGGTGCACCGGTGCGGTTTCTGGGCCGGGTGGACGACGATGCCCTGCCGCTGCTGTACGGCTGCGCCGACGCTTTTGCCATGCTGTGTCGCACCCGGTGGGGTGGGCTCGAACAGGAGGGCTTCGGCATCGTGTTCGTCGAGGCCGGCGCCTGCGGGGTGCCCGTGGTGGGCGGCGCCAGCGGGGGAGTGGCCGATGCCATCACCGATGGGGAGACCGGCTACGTCATCGATCCGGCCACCGATGTCGAAGCGGTCGCCGAGGCCCTGGGCCGTTTGCTGGGCGACGAATCGATGCGCGTCGAGATGGGTCGGGCCGGACGGTCCGCCGCGGTGCACGAGTACGGCTACGACCGCCTGGCCGCCCGGCTCGAGGCCGCGCTCGCCGGCCCGGAGTTGGGCATCGAAGGGCCCAGCGGCTGAACTGAACCCATGGAGGACGAGACCGAATCGGGCGACGACGGTCGAGCGGCGGAGGCCGCCGACAAGCTGGTGCGGGCGACGTGGGGTGGCACGGTCGTGTTCGTGTTGACCGCCGGGGTCGCGGTGCTGGTCGAGGCTGCGCTGATCGTGTCGGTGCCGGTCGCGCTCCTGCTGTTCGCCATCGGGGTGGTGACGTTCGCCATGGCCTTCCTGCGGTCAGCCGGTCGTAGCCGTTCCGAATTGGTCACGGTGCCCGGCACGTACTTCCTGGTCGGTTCTGCGCCGGCCGGCGTGGCTCGATCCATGCGGCTGGCCCTGGCCGTGCAAGTGATCGTCGCGTTGGCGACGGCGGCGATCCGGCCGTTCAGCGGCGTGGCCTTCGGGATTCTCGTGCCGATGTTCGGGTTGGGGATGATCGGTCTGTGGGGCGCTCGGCATGGCCGGTTCGAGCCGCGGCCGGTACCGGCAGGCCCGAAGAGGTCGCGAGAATCGGGTTGATTCGTCTAGCCTGCGGGGAGCGCCTGTGTCCGCGCCGAGAGAACCATGGCTGATCACGCAACCGTAAAGACCATCATCAACGCCCCGCCCGCTCAGTGCTTCGCCGTCGCCCTCGATTACGAGCGCTATCCCGATTGGGCCGCCGACATCAAGACCGCGGTCGTGCTCACTCGCGATGACGACGGCCGAGGCGGCGAGGTCTCGTATCGGGCGGCGGCCATGGGTCGCAGCACGAGCTATACGCTGCGCTACAACTACGGCTCCAACCCGCTGCGCATCAGCTGGCGACTGATGAACGGCGACGTCATGCGTCGCCTCGACGGCGAGTACGAGTTCGCCCCGGTCGAGGGTGATCCCAACAGCTGTGAAGTGACCTATGTGCTCACGGTCGACCTGGCGGTGCCGTTGCCCAGTTTCGTGAAGCGGCGAGCCGAGGCCAAGATCATGCACACCGCGCTCGACGATCTACGCCGCCGGGTCGAAACGCTGCTCACCGCCTGAAACGGCGGATTCAAGCCCGGAAATCGGGCCCCGCGCAACCCGGACCTGCCGTTAATCTTGCGGCGGTTCCTGCCGATGACACCGTTATGCGGTTTCTTCGAGCTACCACGGCAAATACTCGCTACGAGTTCCACCCGAACCTCACGGTACTGAGCGGCCTCGACGCGTACGCCAAACAACGCCTGGTCGCCGATCTCGAGGCAGTGGTCAACGGTGAGGACCCCCAGGCCGAAGTGATGATCGAGGCCTATGGCATCGTGCTCGACGGTGGCGAACAATCCCGAAACAACCTCGGCCTGCAGGGCGGGTTTTCGGCGGTGATGCGAGCGACCGACGTGGCCTCGGCGCAGCGGGAGGACAACGGCATCGGCGAGGAGCAACTGGCCGCCGCCCGCCAGGCGTACGAGACCGCCCGGGAACGCCTGTCGGCCCTCAAGGCGGCGACCGAGCAGCTCGAAACCGCGAACCGCGAGGCCCGCAACCGTCGCGATGATGCGCTGGCCCGTCAGCGCGATCTTCAGGGCCAGATGGATCCCGAGGCCGCGAACAAACTGAAGACCGTTCTGGAGACCTTCCGAGCGGCGGAGAGTCGCCTCCAGCTCGACCCGGGCCAAGGTTTGGTGTCGAGTATCGATTCGCCAACCGAGCGGTTGCGGTGGTTGCAGGAGACCGAATCGGTCTTCCATGAACGTCTGGACACCTCCGGTCGCCTCGATCGGGATGCGATCCTGGCCGCGGCGCGCGAGGTCCACACCACCCGATCGGCCGGTCGCCATGCGACCGAGGCCGAGAAGCAAGCGGCCGATCTGGCCTGCCGCCACCTGGCCCACGCCCTGGTCGAGGTCGGCGTTTCGGTCGAGTCGATCGACCCCACGCCGCTACTGACCCAGGCCAAGACGTGGATCGATCAGTTCGGCACCCGGCCCGAGCCGGCGCCCGAGCTGATGGCAGCGCTTCGCCAGTGCCAGGCCGAGCGGTCCCGCATGGCGGCAACCGTGGCGCTGCATCAGGCCGATACCGCCGTGTACGACGAACGGCTCGCCCCCGTCTACGAGGAGCTTCACGCCCTGGAAGCAAACTTCGATCGCACCCTCAAAGTGGTGCTCGAGTTGCTCGACACGACCGCCGGACTGCATGCCGTCGAAGCGGAATTGGATGCGTCCGGTCCGCACTACGGCGAGATGCTGAACCAGATTCGCCAAGCCGAGTTGGAACGGATGGAGACCAAGCGAACCTTCGAAGCGTTGAATGACACCGTCATCGCCCGTCCCGAGCAGGTCACGCAGCGGCTTTCGAACCAACCGGCGGCGCAAGAAGCCAGTTTGTCGGAGCGGCTGAAGTCCTGGGCGGCCAACCTGCGCTCGCAGGATCTGGCCGGCTCGATACCGATGGTGATCGACCAGGCGCTCGACCAGTTGCACGACGCCGAGATCGGTCAGATCGTGGACACCTTGGTCGCGCTGTCGACCAGCCTGCAGGTCATCGTCGTGTCGGATCACGAAGAGCTGGCCGGCTACGCCCAGACCATGACGATCGACAAGGCACTGTACGTCGATCACAGCTTGCTTCCGGCCTAACCACCGCCACGTACGACCCAGCTTTCCCCCGGTACGGTGACCGCATGATTTGTGGCATCGATGTGGGCGGAACCAAGACCCTCGGCGTCGCGATCGATGCGTCGGGCGCGATCACGGCCGAGTCGCGCAGGCCGACGCCGACGACCGCGTCCGACCTGGTCGACACGTTGACGGCGGTCGTCGCCGGGCTCGAGCGATCGACCGGAACCGCACCGACTGCGGTTGGTGTCGGCATCGCCGGCATCGTCACCGCTGACGCGGTGCGCTACTCGCCAAACATCCCGGGGGTCATCGAATACCCCTTGCGTGCGGAGTTGGCCGATCGGCTCGGGTTGCCCGTTGTTCTGGGCAACGATGCCAACGCCATGGCGGTGGCCGAACACCGAGTGGGCGCAGGCCGCGGCGTCGACGATCTCCTGCTCGTCGCGCTCGGCACCGGTATCGGTACGGGCTTCATCCTCGATGGCCGGCTCTACCGGGGGGCCCATGGGTTTGCGGGCGAGGCCGGTCACATGGTGGTCGACCGCGACGGGCCGCTCTACCACACCGACGAACGAGGTCCCTGGGAACTGTTCGCGTCGGGCACGGCGTTCGGGGCGCTGGCCGAACGGTTGGTGGCCGATGGGTCGCTGCCCTACGAGCCGGGCACGGCCGGTCGAAGTCTCAGCTCGGAGTTGGCCTCATCGCCCTCAGCTGCTGCGCAGGCCGCGCTCGACGAGTTCGCGGCCGACGTGGCCCTCGGCGTGCGCAACCTGATCTACGTGCTCGATCCGGCCCGTATCGTCCTGAGCGGCGGGCTGGTCGAGATCGGCGAGCCGCTGCGGGCTGCGGTCGAAGCCGCGGTCGGCCGGAACCTGCTCGGTCGGGAGCATCGGCCCGCGGTACCGGTCGCGTTGGCCTCTCTCGGCGTTGCTTCGGGAGCACAGGGAGCGGCGTTGTTGGCCGCCGACCTCTCCGAGACCTGACGCCCGAGCGGGCCGACTCCTCCGCCGCATGGGATTCCGGCGAAGGCACTAGCCTCCAACCTCATGGAGTTCCGTCGCATCAACCAGCTTCCGCCCTATGTCTTCACGATCATCAACTCATTGAAGGTCGAGGCCCGGCGAGCCGGCGAGGATGTCGTCGATCTCGGCTTCGGCAACCCGGATCTTCCGTCGCCTGACGTCGCGGTGTCGAAGCTGACCGAGGCGGCGCACAACGCCCGGAACCACCGCTATTCCGCCTCGCGGGGTATACCCAAGCTGCGGGCAGCCTTCGCGGCGCTGTACAAGCGCCAGTTCGACGTCGATCTCGATCCCGAGACCGAGGTCATCAACACCATTGGCGCCAAGGAGGGCTTCAGCCACCTGATGTGGACGTTGCTCCAGCCCGGCGATGCCGCATTGGTGCCCTCCCCGTCGTACCCGATCCATCTGTTCGCTCCGATCTTCGCCGGCGCCGAAGTGCGGGAGATCCCGCTCAGCACCGACGCCGACTTCTTCGACAACATGCAGGAGCGCTGGGAGTACTCGTGGCCCAAGCCTCGGGTGATCGTCCTGTCGTTCCCCCACAACCCGACGACAACCTGTGTCGATCTCGACTTCATGCAGCGGGTGGTCGATTTCGCCCGCGAGAAAGAGGTCATGCTGGTGCACGACTTCGCCTACGCCGATCTGGGCTTCGACGGCTACCAGCCGCCTTCGATTCTCCAGGTCGAGGGCGCCAAGGAGGTCGCGGTCGAGCTGTACTCGATGACGAAGTCCTTCTCGATGGCCGGTTGGCGGGTGGCCTTCATGGCCGGCAACTCCGAAATGATCGCGGCGTTGGCCAAACTCAAGTCGTACCTCGACTACGGCACGTTCCAGCCCATCCAGATCGCCGCCACCGTCACCATGAACGAGGCGCCCGAACACCCCAAGGAGGTGCGGGAGATCTACCAGAGTCGCCGCGACACGTTGTGCAGCGGCCTCGACCGCATCGGCTGGGACATGGAACCGCCCCGGGGCACGATGTTCGCGTGGGCCAAGATCCCCGAGCCGTACCGCGAAATGGGCTCGATCGAGTTCGCGTCGAAGCTCGTGAAAGAGGCCAACGTGGCAACCTCACCGGGCGTCGGCTTCGGCCCCGGTGGCGAAGGTCATGTGCGGTTTGCGCTGATCGAGAACGAGGCCCGTATCAATCAGGCCATCCGTCAGCTGAAGGCAGCCCTGCCCGAACTGTAGTTTCCCGCTCGTTCCTCGCTCCCGCGGCGGCGATTCGGTCGCAAAGCGACCTCGGTCGCCTTGCGGCTGCAGCGGAGCTGGCGAGCCGCCCTCCGCTCCCGCTCCGGGCTGGGTTTCCCGTGTTTCCCGCTCGTTCCTCGCTCCCGCACTCGCCGTTCGTCGCTGACGCTCCTCGGCGGCTCTGCGGCTGCGTCGGAGACGCCGGGCCGCCCTCCGATCCCGCTCCGGGCTGGGTTTCCCGTTCGGATTCTGGATCGGGTCGGCGCGTACGGGCTGAGGGTGCCCTCGTCGCCTCGCCGCGGTGCGACTCGGTCAGCGGTGACAGCGCGGGTTCAGGGGCCTCGGT
>JABDJW010000233.1 GCA_013002375.1 Acidimicrobiales bacterium
GGCCGAAGTCGTCGATCGCCGCCCGCCGGACGAACCCCAATGATGCCTGCCGGTCGTCCGGTGCGCGAACCGGTCGTGGTCCAACTGGCCGGCTGGCGGCTGCCGAACTCGCCGATCCGGATCACCAACCAACCGTTGGGTGATGAAGCATTCGCGGCGCTGTTGCGCGACGCGACCCGTCACAAACTCATCGGGGTGCTGGCCGGCGCGGTGGGGGAGGGTTCGATACCGGTGACCCCCGGCCAGTTCGAACAGGTGGCCGAACACCACGAAGCAGCCATGCAGGTCGCGATCGAACTCGAGCAGACCTTGCTGGCAGCGGTCGACGTGCTGGCCGAGGTCGACGTCGAACCGATCGTGTTGAAGGGATCGGCACTCGCTCGCACGGTCGCGCTCGAACCGGAGCACCGAACGTTCGGTGACGTCGATCTGCTCGTTCGATCGACGGAGATCCCTGCCGTCGTCGCCGCGTTCGAAGGAATCGGCGCCCGACGGGCGTTCGAATCGCTCGGCACCGAGTACGACCGGCGGTTCGCCAAGTCGATCACCATGCGATGGAAGTCTCACGAAATCGACATCCACCGCACCCTCGCGCCGGGGCCCTTTGGTCTGCGCATCAGCGAAGCCGATCTCCACCGCGATCGGGTGCCGTTCGACATCGGCGGGCGGTCGCTCCTGGCCTTCGACCCGGAGCGGCACCTCGTCCATGCCTGTTTGCACGCCGCGCTGGGCGATGTCGAGCCCTTCCTCGCCAACCAACGCGATATCGGCCTGCTGGTGACCCAGCCGGGCCTGAACCACGTGCGGGTGCTCGATCTCGCGGCCCGCTGGAAGCTCGAGGCACCCGTGGCCAAAGGCCTGCTCGCGGCGGCGAAGCGCCTCCGGTTGCCGGCGTCGACGTCGACGGCCTGGGCGGGCGCCTATCGACCGAGCCGCCAGGAGCGCTTTCTGTTGGCCAGCTATCAACGGGAACAGAGCCGCTTCCGCCGCACGGCGGCCGCCAGCCTGCTCGTCCTGCCCTGGCGCGACCGGCCCGCCTATCTCCGGGCCCTCACCCGACGGAAGTACTAGCCGCGTTTCGGAAATGGGGCGGGTCGGCGTGGGCGTCAGGCGGTAGCGTTTGCGTGTGACCAATTCTCCTCGCACGATCACGATTGGCCTTCTGGGCTGCGGCAACGTCGGCGGCGCGCTGCTGCCCCTCCTCGAGCAACAGCGGGCCAGTATTGCGGCCCGCACCGGCATCGATCTCCAGGTCGCCAAGGTCGCGGTCCGAAGTCTCTCGAAGAGCCGCGACGTCGAGGTTCCCGAGGCCTTGCTCACGTCTGATGCCGCAGCCGTGGTCGGCGATCCCGGCATCGATCTCATCGTCGAGTTGATCGGGGGCATCGAACCAGCACGCGAACTCATCCTGGCCGCCCTCCGAGCCGGCAAGCCGGTGGTCACCGGCAACAAAGAACTGCTGGCCAACCACGGCGCCGAGCTCTACGCCGTCGCGGCCGAGAACGAAGTCGACCTGCTCTTCGAGGCCGCGGTGGCCGGCGGCATACCGATCATGCGCCCTTTGCGTGAATCGCTGGTCGGGGAGCCGATCACCCGGGTGCTCGGCATCGTCAACGGCACGACCAACTTCATTCTCAGCCGCATGTCCGATGCCGGCGCGTCGTACGCCGACGCGCTCAGCGAGGCCCAGACCCTCGGCTATGCCGAGCGGGACCCGACCGCCGATGTCGAGGGTTTCGATGCCGGCGCCAAGGCCGCGATCATCGCGACCATTGCGTTCGGCGCTTCGGTGGTGGCGGGCGACGTGTACCACGAGGGCATCTCCAAGGTCACCAGCGCGGACATCGCCTTCGCGGCCCGACTCGGGTACGTCATCAAGCTGCTCGGCATCGCCGAACTGGTCGATGACGGCAACGCCGATCACAAGGCCCCCGAGGTCGCGGTTCGGGTACACCCGGTGATGGTCGACCAGAACCACCCGCTGGCGTCGGTCCGCGACAGCTTCAACGCGGTGTTCATCGAAGGCGCAGCGGTCGGCGACCTCATGTTGTATGGCCGGGGCGCGGGTGGGCCGCCCACCGCATCGGCCGTGCTCGGCGATGTCATCGACGCGGCGAGCAATCTCACCCGGTCGACCTATGCCGCGATCGGCGATTTGCCCCGGGCCCGCATTCAACCCATCGACAACGTGCGTTCGGCGTTCTATCTCAGCCTCAACGTCGCCGACGCGACCGGCGTGTTGGCCAAGGTGGCTGATGTGTTCGGGCGCCACGGCGTGTCGATCCAGTCGATGGAGCAGGAAGGCCTGGGCGATGAAGCGCGGCTCGTGTTCATCACGCACGAAGCGGTCGAATCGAACCTGCAGTCGACCCTGCGCGACCTGCAACAGCTCGATGTCGTACACAGCGTGGGTGGCATGATGCGGGTCATCGGGTCCTGACGTGACCAACTCGGCACCGCTGCAGTACGTCAGCACGCGCGGTGCAGCACCCGCCCTCGACTTCGGCGACGTGTTGCTCACCGGCCTCGCCACCGACGGCGGACTGTATGTGCCCGCCGAATGGCCGCCCCTGCCCGACACGGCCCGGGCGGCCGATCTCAGCTATGCCGAGCTGGCCCGGGCCGTCATGTACCCCTTTGTCGAGGGTGTGATTGCGTCGGACGACTTCGGACGACTGGTTGCCGATGCCTACGCAACGTTCCACCACGAGGAGGTCATACCGTTCCGCGAGATCGGCCCCGATCACTGGCTGATGGAGTTGTTCTGGGGACCGACGCTCGCTTTCAAAGACGTCGCGCTGCAGCTGGTAGGTCGCCTCTTCGACCACGAGCTCACCGCGCGGAGCGAGCGACGCACGATCGTCGGCGCGACCAGCGGCGACACCGGTTCGGCCGCGATCGCCGCATGTCGCGATCGGCCGTGTCTCGATGTCTTCATCTTGTTTCCCGAAGGCCGGGTTTCGGAGGTCCAACGGCGGCAGATGACAACGGTTGATGCCGCCAACGTGCATTGCGTCGAGATTCGGGGCACGTTCGACGATTGCCAGGACTTGGTGAAAGCCATGTTCGGCGACGAATCGTTCCGCAGCGAGCAACAGCTCGGCGCGGTCAACAGCATCAACTGGGCCCGGGTGATGGCGCAGGTCGTCTACTACGTCTGGGCCGGCCGGCGCTTCGGCGAACTCGAGAAGCCGGTGTCGTTCAGTGTGCCGACCGGCAACTTCGGCAATGTGTTTGCCGGCGAGGTTGCCCGCCGGATGGGCGTGCCGGTCGGGCAGTTCATCGTGGCCAGCAATCGCAACGACATCCTCACCCAGTTCTTCGGCGACGGGTCGATGACCATCGGTGAGGTGCACCCGACGCTGTCGCCCAGCATGGACATTCAGGTGTCGAGCAACCTCGAGCGCCTGCTGTTCGAACTGTTGGGTCGTGACGGGGTGGCGATGGCCGAGTTCATGGCCCGCTTCCGGGGCGAGGGCCACGTTGGACTCGAAGCCGAGCAGTTCGCCCTGACCAGCGAGCACTGGACGGGCGCCAGCGTCGATGATGCCGGGACGTCGGCCACGATCGCCCGGTACTACGCCGATCAGGGGTATCTGCTCGATCCGCACACCGCGGTCGGCGTTCAGGCCGCAGAGCGTTGCCGGCGCGATACCGGGGTTCCGCTGATCACGCTGGCCACCGCCCACCCGGCCAAGTTCCCCGATGCGGTCGAGGCCGCGACCGGCGTGCGGCCCGAGCTTCCGCCGCACCTCGCCGACCTGCACACACGCGCCGAGCGCTACGTTACCCTCGACAATGACCTGGCCACGGTGTCGCGATACGTGGCCGAAAACCGTTGAGAAGCCCCGAACCGTTGAGAAGTCCCGAGCCGTTGAGAAGCCACAGACCGAGAAGAAGCCAGAGACCGAGAAGAAGTAGGCCGTGAAGTACGTCATCTGTGTGCCCGACGGGTGCTCGGACCTGCCCACCGACATGCTCGACGGCCGAACGCCGCTCGAAGCGGCCCACATGCCGAACCTCGATGCCCTGGCCGCTCGCGGCACGGTTGGTCGGGCCGCCGTGATTCCGGATGGATTGCCGCCCGGTTCCGATGTGGGCAACATGTCGATCCTGGGCTACGACCCCTCGCAGTTCCATACCGGCCGTTCGCCGATCGAGGCTGCGGCGCTCGGCCTTCGTCTGGGTGAGGACCAGGTGGCGTTTCGGTGCAACCTCGTCACCGTCGGCCCGGACGGCACGATGCTCGACTTCGCGGCCGGCCACCCCGACAACGAGACCGCGGCGCAGATCATCAAGGCCGTCGACACCGAGCTCGGCGACGACACGATCTCGTTCCACCCGGGCGTCTCGTACCGGCACACCATGGTGGCTCCGGCCGCCCTGGGCGATGTCGTGTGCACGCCACCCCACGACATCACCGGGCAACCGATGGTGTTGCCGGCCGGAACGGCGGCGGGCCCGATCGGTCGTCTGATCGAGGCATCGGCATCGATCGTCGGCCAGTTCGAAACGGCGGCCACCCACATCTGGTTGTGGGGTCAGGGCCCCCAACCGGTCATGACACCCTTCCATCAGTTGTTCGGCCGTTCTGCCGGCCTGGTCACCGCGGTCGATCTCGTGCGCGGGCTCGGCGTGCTCACCCAGATCGAGGTCCACGAAGCCGAGGGCGCCACCGCCTGGTTCGACACCAACTACGAGAACAAGTGCCAAGTCGCACTCGATGGTTTGGCTGCTGGGCTCGACCTCTTCTTGATCCACGTCGAGGCCACGGACGAAGCCGGCCACGCCGGCAATGCCGAGGAGAAGGTGCGGGCCCTGGAGAACTGGGACAGCCGTATCTTCCCGAAGTTGGTCGAGGGTCTCGATGCGATGGGTGATTGGCGCATGTTGGTGATGCCCGATCACGCGACGCCGCTCGATCTACGAACCCACGTGCCCGACCCGGTGCCGTATCTCCTCGTCGACTCGCGCACTGCCGGCCCCGGCGGGGTCTACACCGAAGCCGGTGTTGCGTCGGCGGCGGTGGTGCCCGGTCACGCGCTCATGGGCCGCCTTCTCGAGGTTGAGGCTTCTCGAGGTTGAGGCTTCTCGAGGTTTAGGCTTCTGGAGGTTCAGCAGCAGGCCTCGCTCGCTGCTTCGGGCGTGCAACACGCGCCGACCGCAGCCGGATCGATCAGATGCTCGGCATCGGCCTTGACCGTGTAGACCTCCCAGTCCAGCTTGTTCGGCGCGGTGACGTAGGTCTTGTCCTGTTCGGCAAAGCAGCAGCTGGTCTCGGCCACCGCGGTGGGGGAGAGCCCCTCGTTGGTGACCCGGCTGGCGAACTCGGTCACCTCCGCGGTCGTTTCGACCTCGACCCCCAGGTGGTTGAGGTGGCTGTCGGCATCGGCGTTCTCGAACAGCACGAGCTTCAGCGGCGGACTGGCGACGGCGAAGTTGGCGTATCCCGGGCGAACCTTGGCCGGTTCGGCACCGAACATCTTGGAGTAGAACGAGATCGCTTCATCGAGATCGGGGACGTTGAGGGCGAGTTGCAGTCGGCTCACGGGTGAGGTCCTTTCGTAGCGTCACCATCATACATAGATGCTGATCAATGCATTGACTATGATCAATGTATCGATGACTGTCAATGGATTCTTTCTTCCGGTATGATGGAGCCATGGCCGAACAGACCAGTCTCGACCGCCCAGGCCCCGATCTGGCCCCATGCTGCGCCCCCATCGCCGATGGTGCGATGTCGGCGGCCGAGGCCGAAGTCCTGGCCGCAACGTTCGCGACGCTGGCCGATCCCGTACGGTTGCGGTTGCTGAGCCTGGTTGCCAACGCGCCGGACGGTATCTGCGGGTGTGATCTCACGGGGGTGCTCGATCGGTCGCAACCGACCATCAGCCACCACCTCAAGTCGCTCACCGAAGCGGGCCTGCTCGAGCGAGAGAAGCGAGGTCGCTGGGTGTGGTATTCGCTTCGCCCCAACGCCCTCACCGATCTGGCCGGCGTCTTCAGCAGCGCCTGACGTCCCGGACCGGGTTCGCCGGGTGGGGGCGGGGTTCGGTATGGTCGGCACTTGTCGTTTGCGGCACGACGGTCGGCGATCCATCTGTGACGTCCGACTCCCTGCCGCTTCGCGTCGGCCGCAACCAGATTTCGAACCACACATCTTCCGATACTGGAGAAGCACCCGTGAGTGCACAATCGCCGGATCGAGCCACGCTCGAGGACAAAGACCGCGACGAGCTCAAGGTCATCGCAGCCGCCCTCGGGGCAAAGGTCACGTCGAAGACCCGCAAGGGCGAAATGATCGACCTGATCATGGACCGCGCCGACGCCGGGCCAGCACCGGTGAGCGGTGACACCACCGATCGCGAGGACTCCGATGAGGGGGATGCCGGCACCCCAGGAGATGACGATGCCGGGGCCGAAGATGAGGCCGATGGCACAGACGATGAAACCGCCGACGGCAGTGACCGCGGAGGTCGCAACCGGAGCCGGCAAGCCTCCAACGACGGCAGTGATCGCAAGAACCGCGACCAGCCCGAGGCCGGTAACCGGCGGCGACGCCGACGCGGCCGAGGCGGGGGCGATCGCGATGAAGGAGCCGAGGCCTGGAACGGTGACCCGCTGCCGATCGTCGGCCACCTCGATGTTCGTCCCGACGGGTACGGGTTCATCCGCACCCAGGGTTGGCGCCAGACCCCTGATGATGCCTACGTCTCGGTGAAGCAGGTACGGGCCATGGGGTTGCGCACCGGCGATCACCTGGTGGGTACCTGCCGCCCTGCGAATCGAAACGAAAAGAACGCGTCGGTGCTCAGCATCGATGAAGCCAATGGTGGCGATCCCGCCGATCTGACCAACCGGCCCGACTTCGACGAGCTGACCCCGCTGTTCCCGGACGTGAAGCTGGTGCAGGAGATCGACGGCGAGCCCGGCAACATGACCGCCCGCATGATCGACCTTCTGGCGCCGATCGGCAAAGGGCAGCGGGGCATGATCGTGTCGCCACCCAAGGCCGGCAAGACCTCGGTCCTCAAGTCGATCGCCCGGTCGATTGAAACGAACAATCCCGAAGTCCACCTGATCGTGTTGCTCGTCGACGAACGCCCCGAAGAGGTCACCGACATGCAACGGTGGGTGAGGAACGGCGAGGTCGAGGCCAGCACGTTCGACCGGCCGCCCGAGGAACACATCGCCGTCGCCGAGATGACCATCGAGCGAGCCAAGCGGCTCGTCGAGATGGGCAAGGACGTTGCGATCCTGGTGGATGGCATCACCCGCCTCACCCGTGCGTACAACCAGGTCGCGCCCCAATCGGGCCGCGGCGCAATGTCCGGGGGGCTGGACTCCTCCGCGATCTATCCGCCGAAACGGTTCTTCGGTGCCGCTCGCAACGTCGAAGAGGGGGGCTCGCTCACCATCTTGGCCACCGCCCTGGTCGAAACCGGCTCGCGCATGGACGATGTCATCTTCGAAGAATTCAAGGGCACCGGCAACATGGAGCTGCGGCTCGATCGCAAGGCCGCCGAACGCCGGATCTATCCCGCGATCGACATCGAGGGCTCCTCGACCCGCCAGGAGGAGCTCTTGTTCGACCGCAAGGAACTCCAGCAGGTCTGGAAGCTGCGGCGGGTGCTGAGCGCCTTGGCCGCCGAGTCCGACGCCAAGCCGGCGGCTGCGCTGGAGATGCTGTCCGACCGACTGGTGAGCTTCTCGACCAACAAGGACTTCTTGGCCGAGGTTGCGAAGGGTCCAATCGGTTAGCAGACTGGACGAGCTATGAAATCTGACATTCACCCCGACTACCGACTGGTCGTGTTCCAGGATCAGTCCTCGGGCACCAACTTCTTGGTCCGGTCCACCATGCAGACCGCCGAGACCATCGAGCACGAAGGTCAGACCTACCCGCTGGCCAAGCTCGAAATCTCGAGCGCCAGCCATCCGTTCTTCACCGGCACGATGAAGATCGTCGACACCGCCGGCCGGGTCGAGCGCTTCGAGCGCCGCTACGGCAAGGGCCGCAAGGGCTGACAATCGAACCCGAGCGCCGCCAAGCGCTCTCCCAGGCCAAGCTGCGCGCCCTCGTGGCCGAGTTGGCTGACGCCGAGTTGGATGAAGCGGCGGTCACGTCGCTCGGTGTCGGTGCCGGCCTCCTCGCCGCCGACACCGCCTACGTCTATATGCCGACCGAGCCGCTCCGCTCGCTCGGTCCGATCTTGGCATGGGCCCATCGAGCCGGTGCGCGGCAGCTGCACCTGTTCATCGACGAACCCGATGCCGCCGCGCGGCTGTCCCTTCGGGCCGCACAACTGGATCCGTCTCCGGCGATCTGGCTGGTCGAAGGTCGGACGGCGACACCGGCTCAACCGGTAGCGTCCGCCGTCTCGCCGGAGTTCGCGATCCCCGACGCCGGCGACGACGTCGCTGACCTCATCGCGTTGCTGACGAGCCATGGCTTGGTGGTGAACACCGAACACGGTGTGATCACCGGTGAGCTCCATGGTCTCGAGGTGGCTCGCGTGCTCGACGACGAATTGGGCGTGGGGCTGGCGGTTGGTGTCGGTCGGTTCGATCGCGAGGCCGGGGCGATGCTGCGGGGCGATCGCACCGACGATGAAGCTCTCGCTGAGGCGGTGGCGCAGGTCAAGAACATTCGCGCCGCGGACGGCCCGGCGGCGCACCCGCTGAACCGGCTGGTGCGCGAGCGATGGCTGCGAGCGACGGTCGTCGCCGACCCGGATCTCGTCGGTCTGGTCACGGCCGACGCGATTGCCGCGCCAAAGCCGCCGGCCGACCTGCTGGAGGCCAATCCGGCGAGCGCGATTGGCGTCGATGCCGCCGAAACGAATGTCTTGGTCGTGTGTGGTCTGGGCAGCAATCTCGACATGGTCTCCACCGCTGCCGACCACGTGGCCACCCTGGCTTCGGCCGGGGTGCCGGTGGCGCGGGTCGTGATCGCCGTGCCGGTCGGCGATGCGCTGCCGATCACCGAAGCCCTGGCCGGGTACCTGCGGCTGCCGGCCACCGTCGTCGAAGTCCCGGCGCCGTGGCCCCGGTAGTCTGAAGGGTCATGGCCGATCTCGTCACCCGACTCGCCGCGCTCGAAACCGAGCTGCACGATGTCGAGGCGCGCCTCGGCGACCCAGAGCTCCACGCGGACCGGGCCCGGTTCGAGGCCACCACCCGTCGGCACAAGGAGCTCAGCGACATCGTCGGCGAGTGGCAGGCGCTGCAGGCGGCCGAGGCCGACCTCGATGCCGCCCGCGAGATGGTGGCGGAATCGACCGGCGATGAGGCCGAGATGATGAAGGCCGAGGCGACCGAACTCGAGGCTGCGATCGGCGAGCACGAGGCCCAGCTCGAAATCCTGCTCCTGCCCAAAGACCCCAACGACGACAAGAACGTCATCGTCGAGATCCGAGGCGCCGCCGGTGGCGAGGAAGCAAACCTCTTCGCCCGCGACCTCTACGAGATGTTCACGACCTTCGCCAAACGGCAAGGCTGGGGGCTCGAGGTCATGGGCTCGCACCCGAGCGACATGGGCGGTTTCACCGACATCACCTTCGTGTTGAAGGGCGACGCGGTCTGGACCCGTATGAAGTTCGAGGGTGGCACGCACCGCGTGCAGCGCGTTCCGGTCACCGAATCGCAAGGACGGGTACACACGTCGTCGGCCACCGTCACCGTCCTGCCCGAAGCCGACGAGGTCGAGGTCGAGGTGGACGAGAACGATCTCCAGGTCGACTACTACCGGTCTTCGGGGCCGGGCGGACAGTCGGTCAACACCACCGATTCGGCGGTCCGAATCACGCACAAGCCCACCGGCATCACGGTCTCGATGCAGGACGAGAAGAGCCAGATCCAGAACAAGGCCAAGGCCTTGCGGGTGTTGCGGGCCCGACTCCTGAAGGCCGAGGAGGAGCGCCAGCAAGCCGAGCTTTCCGCGGCCCGCAAGGACCAAGTGAAGTCGGGCGATCGGTCGGAGAAGATCCGGACCTACAACTTCAAAGAGAATCGGGTCACCGATCACCGTATTGGGCTGACGGTGTACAACCTCGACAAGGTCTTGGCCGGCGAACTCGATGAGGTCAGCGAGGCGCTCGTGCAGGACGAACGTCAACGCCAGCTTCAGGAAGCCACCTGACCGATGCCGCCTTCGGTTCCTCACGACTCGGAGCTGGGCGACGGTGGTGCCGAGCAACTCGACCTCGAGGGCACGGTCGCGTGGCGAGCGCTCTACGCCGAGGCGCAGGCGCGGTTGACCGGCGTGGTCGACAGCCCCGAGGTGGATGCTCGACGCATCGTCGAAGAGGCTTCTGGGTACGAGGGCGCTGAGCTGTACCTGGTGTTCGATGAACCGGTCACCGAGCTCGGTATGGCGCACTATGACGAGATGATCGAGCGCCGGCTTCGCGGCGAACCGCTGCAATACGTGCTTGGCCGCTGGGGGTTTCGTCAACTCGACCTGGCCGTCAACGCCCATGTGCTGATTCCGCGACCGGAGACCGAACAAGTCGTCGAGGTTGCCCTCGGGTTGATCGCCAGCGACCGGCCGCAGCGCGTGCTCGATCTCGGCACCGGGTCTGGCGCGATCGCGTTGTCGGTCGCGGCCGAGCGGCCGTCGGCTCAGGTCTGGGCGGTCGAACGTTCGCCCGACGCGGTGCGAGTCGCCCGTGGCAACCTGGCCGGGATAGGGCCCGCCGCGGCTCGAGTCCGACTCGTCGAGGGATCCTGGTTCGATCCGCTCGAGCGCGCGCTGCAGGGCTCGTTCGACGTCATCATCTCGAACCCGCCCTACGTTGCCGCAACCGAATCGCTACCGCCGGTTGTCCGCGATTGGGAGCCGAACGAAGCCCTGGTCAGTGGCCCGACCGGGCTGGAATCCATTGCGCAGATTCTCGCCGAGGCCCCGCGGTGGCTCGTGTCCGGCGGTTGCCTGGTGATCGAACTCGGCGCGACCCAAGCCGAGGAAGCGGTCGAGTTGGCCCGTCGGTCGGGCTTCGGTCGGACCGCGGTCCACCCCGACCTGGCCGGCCGTGACCGGGCCCTGGTGGCACAGCTGGCCGACGGTGGTATGTCTTGATCATCGATCAGGCCGAACCCCGAGCTCGAGCACTCGCCGCCGAAGCGCTGCGGTCGCACCAGCCGGTGGTCATACCGACCGAGACCGTCTATGGGCTGGCCGTGAACCCCACGACACCGGCCGGGCTCGATCACATCGTCGCCCTGAAACAACGACCGATCGAACAAGCGCTTGCCGTGTTGGTGGCCAACGCCGACGCCGCCCTCGATTTGGCCGTCATGCGAGCATCGGTCGCCACCATCGTCGTCAGCGTGTGGCCGGGGCCGCTCACCGTCGTGGCCGATCGGGTGCCCGGCGTCGATCTGTACTTGGGGGGCGACCCGACCTCGATCGGCGTGCGATGTCCGGACAACGACTGGGTTCGCGCGGTGGTCGACGAAGTCGGCCCGGTCGCGGCGACGAGCGCCAACCGATCCGGCGAACCACCGGTCACGACCGCCGCGGAAGCCGAGCAGTTGTTCGGCCCGGACATTCTGGTCATCGATGGGGGCACGATCGTCGGGGAGGCATCCACCGTCGTCGACGTACGCACCGATCCACCCAGCCTCCTACGAGCGGGCCCGATTGCCGTTCACTGGTAGGTGGCGCCGGCGGCTGCGTCGATACTTCGCTGCTGCTGGTCGGCAGGGATCAGAGCAGTTCGCCGAGTTGCCGGATCAGGTCGCTGCTCGTGATGATGCCTTCGAGTTCGCCGGCATCGCCGAGCACGATCACCGAGTGCAGCTCGCCGTCGGCCATGTGGTCGACAACGGCGCGAAGGGGTTCGTCCCGGCGGACCGTCACCAGTTCGGTTGTCATCGCGTCCTCCAGCGTGAACTGGTGATCGAGCATGGTGCGAAGCATGCGATCGTCGTTGCCCTCGACGTCATAGACGAGCTTCAAGATGTCGGTGGCCGAGATCAAACCGATCGGCACTGCACCGTCGACGACGGGTACGTGATGGAAGGTGCGGTTCTCGAGCAACGTGTAGACATCGGACAGCGGCTGACCGAGGTGAACGGTCTCGGGCTCGCTGGTCATGACGTCAGCAATCTGCGGCTTGTGCTTCATGCCTGGAGGATGGTCGTTGGGCCCGAGAGGCGCCCAGAGCACAAAGTCCCGTCGTCCCGATTGGAATCGGTCGCTCTGTCGCGCTGGGTAGAGTCGGCCCATGACTCGTATCGCGGTCGGCTGCGACCATGCCGGATTCGCCCTGAAGACAACCCTGGCCGAACATCTCGTTGCGCAGGGTCACGAGGTCGTCGACTGCGGGACCGGGAGCACCGATCGTGTCGACTATCCCGACTTTGGTGCTGCGGTGGGCCGCGCCGTCGCCGGCGGCGACGCCGAGTTGGGTGTTGCGGTGTGCGGAAGCGGTATCGGCATCGCGATCGCAGCGAACAAGATCGCGGGTGTCCGGGCCGCCACGGTCCACGACGTCACCTCGGCGCAGCTGACCCGGCAACACAACGATGCCAACGTGGTCTGCTTCGGCGAGCGGCTGATCGGCGAGACCGTGGCGATCGCTGCGCTTGACGCCTTCTTGGCCGCCGAGTTCGAGGGCGGGCGCCACGCCGGCCGAGTCGCGAAGATCGACGCATTGGGCAGAGATGAGCGCCCGGGTGCTTGACCGAACGCGACAGATGCCGATCAGGAAGGGAGTGAGGTTTAGCTATGACGTCTGACGCACCGAAGGCGGCCAACGCCGACATCCCGATCGTGCTGTTGTGTGGTGGCTTCGGTACTCGAATCCGCGAGGCATCCGAGAGCCTGCCCAAACCGATGATCGACATCGGCGGCAAGCCGGTCCTGTGGCACATCATGAAGCTCTACCGCCACCATGGATTTCGGAAGTTCGTGTTGTGCTTGGGCTACAAGGCCGACGTCATCAAGGATTACTTCCTGCGGTTTCGCATCTACCAAGCCGACTTCACGGTCGATCTCAGCAAGGACGAGCGGCCCGAGTTCCATACCACCAGCGGTGACGAAGACTGGCTGGTCACCTGCGTCTACACGGGACTCGAGACACTGACCGGCGGCCGGCTGGCCCGAGTGGCGGACTACATCGAGGCCGACACCTTCATGCTCACCTATGGTGACGGCGTTGCCGACGTCGACGTTCAGGCGTTGCTGGACGCCCACCGGGCCCACGGTCGGGTGGGAACCGTGACGGCCGTGCACCCAACGTCGCGCTTCGGCGAGCTTCAGGCCGATGGTGACCGCATCACCGATTTCGCCGAGAAGCCGATGCTCAACGAGGGTCTCGTGAACGGTGGATTCTTTGTGTTCGAGCGCAAGTTCCTCGACTACGTCGGTCCGGATTCCGACATGCTCGAATCCGATGCGTTGCAGAAGCTCACTGCCGATGGCGAGCTCGGGTACTACGTGCACGATGGCTTCTGGCGGGGGATGGACACCTACCGCGAGTACACCGAACTCAACCGGCTCTGGGATCAAGACCAGGCCCCCTGGAAACTCTGGCGTTAGCCTTTTGGCCTTTTGGGGTCAGACCCCGATCCGGCTTTTGGGGTCAGACCCCGATTGAATGGCGCGTCGGGTTCTCGTTGGACGCGGCTAGCGTGAAGACACTTCCCCCTGGATCCACCCCTGGACTTCAGGAGAAGCCATGCCACGACTTCTGCGACTCGAATACGAGAACGCCTGGCACCACGTAATGAATCGCGGCGCTTGCCGTCAGAACACGTTCCTCGATCCGGATGATCGACAGAGGTTCCTCGACCTGCTTGGTGATTCGACCGAGCGAGCCGGGGTCGAGGTGCACGGCTACTGCCTCATGAACAACCACTATCACTTACTGGTCCGGACGCCGACACCTGCTCTCGGTCGGACGATGCAATTGTTGGCGGGACGCTACACCCGGTACTTCAACCACCGGCACTCGCGAGATGGTGCGCTGTTTCGCGGGCGATACCGATCGAAAGCCGTCGAGTCGGATGGTCAACTGCTCGCCACATTGCGATACATCCACCGAAATCCAACCAACGATTTCGAGGTGCACCCAGATGACTACCTCTGGTCGAGCCAGCGGCCCTACCGGGAGCTCGTCGCCCCTTCGCCGTGGCTGCATACGAAGGAGCTGCTTTCCATCGCAGGCGGGGCGGACGGCTTCGCATCGCTGATCTAC
Source organism: Acidimicrobiales bacterium (assembly GCA_013002375.1). Classification (GTDB taxonomy): domain Bacteria; phylum Actinomycetota; class Acidimicrobiia; order Acidimicrobiales; family SHLQ01; genus JABDJW01. The sequence goes on from JABDJW010000233.1 coordinate 14,205, forward strand.
AGCCCGCTCGGCGACGAGGCCAGCGCCGCAACGCTGCCAGATGGTTGGGTCGCCGCCTAGGGATTTGGGGTCAGACCCCACTTCCCGTTCTGGGGTCTGACCCCAAAACGTCTTCTGGGGTCTGACCCCAAAACGTCTTTTGGGGTCAGACCCCAGGCGCTAGCGGCTGAGCTTCTCGCTGAGGCGTTCCCACTCGCTCATCAGGTTGGCCGCTTTCTCCTTGGCCTCGTCGTGTTCGGCCACGGTTGCCTGCATCAGGTCGGCGTTATCGTAGGTCGTGGGGTCGGCCAAGACGGCCTGCAGACGGGCGACCTCGGCTTCGGCTTTCTCCCATTTGCGCTCCACCGACTGGAGCGATTTCCGGAGTTCGTTCTTCTGGCCGCCCTTCTTGGCGCCGGTCGCCTTGGGCGGGCGGGATTCCGCGGTGGGCTTGGGCTGGTCGCGCCGCGACTGCTCTTTGGCCGGTTTGGCTTGGTGTCGACCCGCTGCACGCTCGCTGGACAACGCGGTCGATGCCGTTGCGCTGGGATGGAGGATTTCCTCGTCGACGCCTTCGTGCCAGACCGCCCGGCCATCGCGGACGTCGACCAACGCGTCGGCGACCGATCGGACGAGGTAACGGTCGTGGGTCACCAACAGCACGGTGCCGGGGTAAACCCGGAGGGCATCCTCGAGGACATCGCAGCTCGGTAGATCGAGGTGGTTGGTCGGCTCGTCGAGCACGAGGAGGTTGACCGGATTGGCCATCAACATGCCGAGCGCCAGCCGGGTCCGCTCGCCGCCGGACAGATCGCCGACGATGCGGTCCGCAGCATCGCCGGAGAAGCCGAACGATCCGAGCACGGTCCGCAGATTGCGGTTACCGGGCTGGGGCACGGCGGTGGCGAACTCCTGATACACGGTGCGGGTCAGGTCGAGCTTTTCGGCTTGGTCCTGCACGAACACCGCGTGGTCGACGTTGTTGCCGATCTCGACCGTGCCCGCGCTCGGTTCGAGCTGACCGAGGAGCAGACGCACCAGTGTGGTCTTCCCCGCGCCGTTGGGGCCGACCAAGGCGACCTTGCGACCGCGTTCGATCACCAGGCTCACGTTGGACACGATGGGTTCGCCGCCGTCGTAGCCGACGGCCACGTCGGTGAGTTCGGCCACCACCCGGGCCGAGCGACGCGGCTCGGGGAATGCGAACTTGGCCGCGAGCTCGCGCCGCTCCGGCACCTCGATCTTCTCGAGTTTCTGCAGCGTCTTGATGCGGCTCTGGACCTGCCGGGCCTTCGTGGCCTTGTACCGGAATCGGTCGATGAACCGTTCGACCTTGGCGACCTCGCGGGCCTGGCGACGAGCCGCGGCCTCGATCGCAGCCATGCGCTCTTCGCGTTGGACCACGAACTCGGCGAAGCCGCCGACATATTCGTGGGCGGTGCCGACGGCCAACTCGAGAACATGGGTCGCGACGTTGTCGATGAAGTCGCGATCGTGGCTGACGAACAGCAGCGCGCCCGACCACGTGGCCAGGCGATCTTCGAGCCAGGCAATGCTGTCGACGTCGAGATGGTTCGTCGGCTCGTCGAGGATGAGGACGTCGGGTTCGGCCAGTAGCAGTCGACCCAACGAGACCCGCATGCGCCAACCGCCGGACAGCTCCCGCACCGGTCGGGTCGCGGCGTCCGGGGCGAACCCCAGGCCGGCCAGCACCCGGTGGGCTTCCGCCTCGAGCGCGTAGCCGCCGAGCTGTTCGAATCGACTCTGCAGCTCGCCGTACTCCTCGATCACCCGGTCGCCGGCATCGGTGGCGAGCAGCTCTTCGAGTTCGCGCAGTCGATCGGAAAGCGCGGTGATGTGGGTTGAGCCGGCCAACACCTCGTCCATCACCGTGCCGTCGGTCAGGCCGGGCAATTCTTGCGGCAGGTACCCGATGCGCAGGTCCTTGGGGGCGAAGACCTCTCCGGCGTCGGGCTCGACCTCGCCGAGCAGGATGTTGACCAGGGTGGTCTTGCCGACCCCGTTGCCCCCGACGAGCGCGATGCGGCGACCGGCAGCCAGTTTCAGGGTGACATCGGAGAAGAGTGTTCGGGGCCCGAAGCTCTTGGCGAGGCCCGATCCAGTAAGCACCGATCCACGCTAGCGGCCCCGACTGAGGCTGCGGCCCGCCCAACCCCGGGTGGGGGAGGAGCCCGCGCTACGTTTAGCGGAGTTGTGTCGGCGCGCCCAGCGATGCGTCGATTCGTCAACCTCCGAGGAACCACCATGCCCTGGCCAACCGCACGCGACCACGAAGTCTTCGACCTGATCGACCGGGAGGTCGATCGGCAGAACTCGGGCCTGCAGCTGATCGCGTCGGAGAACTTCACCTCTCCGGCCGTGATCGAGGCGACCGGCTCGGTCCTGACGAACAAGTACAGCGAGGGGTACCCCGGCAAGCGCTACTACGGCGGCAACGTGGTCGTCGATGACATCGAGGACATCGCCCGCGATCGGGTCAAAGCGCTCTTCGGGGCCGAGCACGCCAATGTGCAGCCCCACTCGGGGGCCAACGCCAACATGGGGGTCTATTTGGCACTGCTCGAAGCCGGGGACACGGTGCTTGGTCTCTCTCTCGATCATGGGGGCCACCTCACGCACGGCTCGCCGGTGAACTTCAGTGGGCGTATATACAACTTCGTCAGCTACGGCCTCACCGGCTCCGACCAACGCATCGACTTCGATCAGATGCGTGACCTGGCGCTCGAGCACAAGCCCAAGTTGATCGTGGCCGGCGCAACCGCCTATCCCCGCATCATCGACCCCGAGAAGGTCCGGACCATCGCCGACGAAGCGGGCGCGATGGTGTTGTTCGACGCCGCGCACATCGCGGGCCTCATCGCCGGTGGGGCGCACCCCAATCCCGTGCCCTACAGCGATGTCGTCACCTTCACCACCCACAAGACCCTTCGGGGCCCGCGCGGCGGCTGTATCCTCAGCACCGCCGAACATGCCGCGGCGATCGACAAGGCCATCTTCCCGGGCCTGCAGGGCGGGCCGCTCGAGCACGCGATCGCCGGCAAGGCGGTGGCGTTCGGTGAGGCATCGCAGCCCGAGTTCCGCGACTACGCAGCCGGCATCGTCGCCAACGCGGCGGCGCTGGCCGAAGCGTTGGCCGGGGAGGGGTTCCGGCTCGTTTCGGGCGGCACCGACAACCACCTCTTGCTGGTCGACCTGCGCTCCTTCGACGAGGACCTCACCGGCAAGGAGGCCCAAGCCGTGCTCGACGAAGCCGGTATCACACTGAACAAGAACACGATTCCCGACGATCCTCGCTCGCCGTTCGTCACCAGCGGCGTGCGCATCGGCACCGCCGGGGTCACCACCCAGGGCATGGGCACCGAGGACATGGCCACCATTGCCGGCTTCATCGCCCGCACGTTGCGCAGCCGGACCGACCCGGCCGAGATCGCCGCGGTGAAGCACGATGTCGGTACCCTCTGCGCTAAGTTTCCGGTTTATTCGTAGCCAGCAGCATCGGTTCCGGTGCGCGTGGGAGGCTGGTAGGCAGTGCACCCCCCAGACCCGAGCGATGAAATAGTGCCCCGTGCCTGAGCTCACCTCCTACGCGGTGGTGTTCGCGGTCAGTGGGTTGGTCACCGTCGTTGCGACGCCGGTCGTGCGCCGCCTGGCGATTCGCCTCGGGGCGGTCGTGCCGCCCGACGAGCGCATGGTGCATGAACAACCGACGCCAACCCTCGGCGGCATCGCCATGTTGGTCGGCATGTTGGCCGGGTTCGCGGTGGCGCTGGCCATGCCCGAGTTCGACAGTGTGTTCGCTCGGAGTTCGGAGCTGCTCGGCATTGTTCTGGCGAGCGTGGTGATCCTGCTGGTCGGGGTGATCGACGACCTTCGTGAAATCTCCGCCCCGGCCAAGACGGCCGGCATGGTGTTGGCCGGATCGATTCTGTCGTTCGCGGGTGTTGCGCTGCTGGTGCTGCGGGTGCCGTTCTTCGATCTGTTCTTGTTGTCACCCGACTGGTCGGCCCTGCTCACCGTTTTGTGGGTGGTGGGCATGGCCAACGCCATCAACCTCATCGACGGCCTCGATGGTCTCGCGGCCGGCATCGTCGCGATCGCGGCGGGCACCTTCTTCCTCTACGCGCTTCGGCTTGCCGACGAGGGGGTGGTGTTGCAGAACAACCCGGCTCCGTTGGTGGCGATCATCGCCGTCGGCATCTGCGTTGGATTCCTGCCCCACAACTTTCACCCGGCCCGCATCTTCATGGGCGACGGTGGCGCGCTGCTGCTCGGCGTGCTCATGGCGGCGTCCACGATGTCGGTCGGGGGCCGCACCGCCGAGCCCTTCAGTGGTCAGGCGTTCTTCTTCTTCGCCCCGATCTTCATCCCGTTGTTCATCCTGGGCGTGCCGATCCTCGACACGATCCTCGCCATCTTGCGCCGCACGCTCGGTCGCCGCAGCCTGGCCGGTGCCGACAAGGAGCATCTGCATCACCGGCTGATGCGCTTGGGCCATGGCCAGCGCCGTTCGGTGCTCATCATGTGGGCCTGGACGGCCTTGCTCTCGGGATTCGTGCTGTACCCGACCTATACCGGCGAGGGTGATGCCATCGTGCCGATCGGCGTCGGCGGTCTCGGTCTGATTCTCTACACCGTGTTCCATCCGGGTGTGCGGGAGAAAACGCCGGCCAAGGCGGCTGCGCCGGCCGAAGAACGCGGCACCGAGCAGGCCCAGCGGTCCTAACGCCAGGGCCGAGATGGCCGAAAGAAAACACGATGACGGTATGGAGATGCTGGATCAACCGGGCGCGCCGCGCGCCGGTCGCCCAGCCCTGAGATGACCACCCCCTACACTGCTCCGATGGGATCTGGCCCGACGTCGATGGAATCTGGCGTTCCCAGGGTCGTGCTGTTGTCGCAGCGCCACATTCGGCCATGGGTCTCGCGCCTGCTGGGCTACGAGTTCGAGCGGGTGATCGGCGAACTCACGGACCCGTTCTGGGCGGTGCCCGAGCAACCCCGGGTCGGCCGCATGCCCGAGGTGCTGGTGAACCGGCTCAACAAGCGGCTCAAGGTGGCCTCCTCCTTGAAGGCGCCGTTTCCCCGGATCGATATCCCCGACGCCGATCTTCTCGTCGCGGTGATGCAGCTTCCCGCCGACCTGACCACCTTGGCCGCGCTGCCCGGTTGGCGATCGCGATGCACGAAGGCCGTCGTGTACATCGAGGAGATGTGGTCCGTCGAGCTCGACAAGTGGAAGGGGCACCTCGCCCTGCTCGACCAGTTCGATCACGTGTTCCTGGGGTCGCAAGGCACCGTGGCCGAGTTGGCGGCCCGCATCGACACGCCGGTGAGCTACCTGCCCTACGGCGTGGACACCACCGTCTTTGCTCCCGCCGACCCCCGTCGCGACCGTCCGATTGCGGTCACCAACATCGGGCGTCGCTCACCGGTGACCCATCAGGCGCTCCTCGACTGGGCCGCCGCCGGCGATCACTTCTACTACCACGACACGTTCAGCCCGGGGCCGTTCCACGACGCCGAGGAACACCGGCGGCTCCTGGCCAACATCATGCAGCGGACCCAGGTGGCGATCGCCAACCGCGGCATCGGGGTGAGACCGCACGAGACCGGGTATCAAGAAGAGGTCGGGTTTCGCTTCTTCGAAGCGGCGGCCGGCGGCGCGTTGTTGGTCGGGCAACCGCCCAACTCCGGAGCGGCTCACGAGCTCTTCGATTGGGAAGACGCGCTGATTGAAGTGGATTTCGCCGAACCCGACATCGGCGCGATGTTGGACGAGCTGCTCGCCGACCCCGACCGGATCACGGCCGCTCACGTCCGCAATCGGCGCTACGCCATCGAGCGGCATGATCATCTGCACCGCTTCCAGGCGATGTGCGACGCCGCCGGCGTCGACGCCGGTCCGTTGGCCGCCGCCCGGCGGGCCGTATTGGCCGACCTGGCTGCGGTCTAGGAAAGCCCGGCAGGCTCGCGGGTATCGGGCACCGCGACCGGTCCGATGTCGCGGGCCCGTTGCTTGTCGCGCTCGAGTCGCCAGAGTGCGGCCGACACCCCGAAGCCGAGGTAGACCAGGCCGGAGTGCATCGGGAAGCCGAAGGAGTCGAAGGTGACCGTCGTGGCCAGCGACACCGTGGTGATCGCGGCCAGCGCTTGGGCGAGGTGTTTGGTCTCGTAGTCCTGGGCCCGGTGGCGAGCGTCGCGAGCGAGGGCGAAGCCGGTGATGTAGAGGATCAGCACGGCGGTCAGGCCGACATACCCGGTCTGCACCGTGGTTCCCAGGATCTCGTTGTCGAGGGTGAAGTACTGCTGGGTACCGCTGAGCCCAGCCTGGGTCGAACCCTCGACGATCCAGGTGCCCGCGCCTCGGCCGAACCACGGTCGCTCGGCGATCATGGCACCGACGACGGAGTAGTCCTCGGTGCGGGCCGAGATCGAGGTGTCCTGCCCGGCGAACAGGAAGAGGTTCTTGATCGTGCCGAACAGGCCGGGCACGGTGGCGAACATCACGCACACGCCGAGGAACATCGCGACCAAGGCGTTCAGCTTGCGGCGACCGTCCCAGACCATGGCCAGGGTGATCATGGCGATGCCGAAGGCCACGATGCCGGCCCGTGACACCGAGAACGGGACGCCGGTGGCGATCAGGGCCAGGATCGCCCAACGGAATTGGGCCTCGTTGCGGGTCCGGGCGTGGATGGCGTAGTGCGCCGCGATGGGCAACATCATGCCGATGACGACTGCGAACTCGATGGCATGGCTCGCGGTGCCGGCCACCCGGTTGAAATCACCGCGGGTCTGGATCGCGTACTGGGCCGCGTTGAAATCGAGCCCCGGCAGCTCCATCGCTCGGGTGAGGTCGACGTTCACGATGAATTGGAAGAAGGCGACCAAGGCGACGAACGCGGCGCCGTAGGTCATTCGTTTGCCCAGATCGTCGAGCCGCTCGCGGCTCGAGATGCCATCGGCGGCGATCAGTGCGACGCCCATCGTCGCCAGCGTGGCGAGGAGGAACCGATCGGCGGCCAGCGACTCACCGTCGATCAGGGCGCGCTGGAGGCCGAACCCCAACGACAGCAGCACGGTGGCCAAACGCGCGCCGAGCGCGAAACGAAGCGGGGAGGCGCCGCGGCGATGGGCGCCTGGCACGATGCCGTGCAGGATGTACCAGCC
>JABDJW010000343.1 GCA_013002375.1 Acidimicrobiales bacterium
GAACATCCCGGGCAGTTGCAGGTTCGGCGCGTGATGTTCGATCAGTTCGAGCATCTTCAGCGACACGAACCCCACCAGGCGATCGGCCAGATCGCCACTGGTGGACGGCGCTGTGATTGGGTCGTCAGGCCATTCGATCAAGGCGCTCCCGGGTGACTTCGTTACGGGCTGGTTCGCCGGCCGACCAGCGACCGATCTCGTCGGTGGCCCACTCGATCATGCGGGTGATCTCCGTGCCTTGGCTTCCGGCCAGATGGGGCGTGAGGTAGACGTTCGGCAGGCGGCGCAAGGGGTGATCGACCGGCAGGGGTTCGGGGTCGGTCACGTCGAGGACGGCGCGCAGCCGGCCCGATTCGAGTTCGGCGGTGAGGGCGTCGTGGTCGATGATCGGGCCCCGCGCGGTGTTGATGACGGTGGCGCCGTCGCGCAGCGCGGAGAGCTGTTCGGATCCGATCATGCCGACGGTCTCTGGAAGCAGCGGCGCATGGATCGAAAGGATGTCGCAGGTTGCGCAGAGTTCGTCGAGCTCGACCTTCCGAACGCCGAGCGCGGTCGCCTCGGCGTCGGAGACGAAGGGGTCGTAGAGGGTGATCGGCAGGCGGGGAAACGGATGCAGTAGCTCGATCACCCGGCGGCCGACCAGCGATGCGGACACCAGCCCGATGGTCTTGTCGTAGTTGCCGACCGGCGCAGTGGCGGCCACCTCGTCATCGGCGGCGCTGAGGTCGCGTTGCTGATCGCGTCGCCAGAACACGTCCTTGTTGGCGAACAGGATTGCGGCCAACGTGAACTCGGCCACCGGTTCGGCGTTGGCGTCCGAGCCCGAGGTCACCCGGATGTCGCGAGCCCAGAGCTCGTCGCTGACGCAGCCCTTGACCGTGCCCGCGGCATACGTAAACAGTGCGAGGTTCGGCATGCGGTCGAGCAACGCGGCATCGAGTGGGGGGCACCCCCAGTGGCCCAGGACGACATCGGCTTCGGCGAGGAGTTCGTCGGGCGCGTCGGCCCACGCGGCGATCGGTTCCGAGTTCAACAGCGTGCCGACGGTGTTGATCCGCTCGATGTCGGCCGGACGGACCAGTTCCATGCCGTCCCAATGGGCCAGGACGATTTTGGGATGCTCGCGACTCATGCCAGCACCTCCCGCAGGACCGCGAGATCGGCGATGGCTTGCTCGACCAGAAGCTGCGGTTGGTCGCCCTCGGTCATCAGGCCGTGGACGAACTCGATGGTCCAGCTACCGGCGAAGCCGAGCGAACGCAAGAGGGTGATCTGGCCGGCCAGCCGATCGCAGGCTTCGGCCAGAACCGGCGCTCCTCCGCTCTCGAAGTCGAGGAAGTTCACGTGGACGTGGGTGATGCGATCGCCGTAGGCATCGAAGCGGGCCCGGAGGTGATCGGGATCCTCGTGGGTGTGCACCATGGCCTGCACGCGGGGCGAGCCGACTGCGTCGAAGATGGCGGCGGCCACGGCCGGATCCTCCGCGATCGATATGCCGTGGTGGCATTCGCACAGCGCGGCAGCGTCGGCGGGGAGCCGTTCGACGAAGGCGGCCAACCGATCGACGTAGGCGGCCTGCTGCTCAGGGTCATTGCCGACGTTGAACTTGACGCCGAAGGCCCCCAGATCGGCCGCGGTCTTCGCGGCCAGGTCTCGGAAATCGGGCTCGGGCTCGTCCCACGAGGCGTAGGTATTGAACACCCGAATCGGGACGGCCGCAGTCGCCAGCCGGGCCCGCTCGGCCGCATCGGCGTCGTGGTAGTGCCGCTCCCACAGCTCGATTCCGTCGAACCCGGCCTCGGCGATCGCGGGGATCCAATCGCTCAGCTTGATCGTGGCGCCGCCGCCGGGTTGCGCCATACCCCACCGGTTCGGTTCGATCGCCACCGTGCCCAGGTAGATCTGTGGTTGCTCGGCGGTGGGCATCGCCTCAGTCTGGCCCGCCGTCCCGAGCCGTGCCAGATCCAGCGAAGCAGGCTGGCTCGGGTGGCCGCGGTGAACCCCATGCGCCGCAGCAGCATGAATCGGCCGTTGGGAACGGCCTTCGCTTCGCGGCTGATCATGCGCCGGATTTCGGGAAGAAAGCTGGTGCGGTCATGGCGCGTGAGTACCTCGTCGGTGAGTGATTTGGGGAGATCCCAGACGCGGACGCCCACAATGTCGGCCACCGCACCGGCCTGGAGGTAGGTGCCGAGAGGGCTGTCGGCAGCGGGATTTCGACGCTCTCCGGGCGTCGGCGGGCAGCTACCTTCAGCGAGCCCCGAACGAAATCGATGTTGGTCTTGGTGATGACTCGCGCCACCTGGCGTTTCTCGGCCGAGGTGCGCGCGCCGCGAGTCCGTCCGAGCCATCCCAGACCGCCGAGGCGGTCGAAATCCGGGGGCGCAGTCGGCGGCGTCATCTGGTTCCGACGGTATCCCAGCCCCTACGCTGCCTCCAGCAGCAGGCCGAACGAAGTACCGGCCGTCCGAGCACGAGGGGATCACATGGGCGAGACCAAACGGGTAGTGGTGTGGGGCAGTGGCAATGTCGGCCGACCCGCGATTCGGGCCGTCGCCGCCCATCGCGATCTCGAGCTGGCCGGCGTGATCGTCAACAATCCGGACAAGGTGGGCCGCGACGCCGGCGAGCTGGCCTACATCGACGCCGTCGGTGTGGCCGCGACCGACGATGTTGCGCTCGCGCAGGCCGACGACGTCGATGCCGTCGTGTACACGGTCAACGCCGACTTTCGGCCGATCGAGTCCCAGCAGGAGGTGCTCGACACCCTCCGAGCCGGAACCAGCGTCGTCACGCCGGCCTTCTACCCGCTGTACCACCCGCCCACGATGGGCGACGACCTGCGAGCGCTCTACGACGACGCGTGCTCGGCCGGCAACACCTCGGTCTTCGCCAGCGGCATCGACCCCGGGTTTTCGATGGACATCCTGCCGCTGTTCCTGACCGGCGTGTCGGCCGACATCACCGAGATCCGCTCGCGCGAGCTGTTCAACTATGCGCTGTACGAC
>JABDJW010000359.1 GCA_013002375.1 Acidimicrobiales bacterium
GGGCAAGCTCGAACAGGAAGACCTCGACATCAAGCCCGAGCTGATCGAACTGCACGACGGCGAGCGACGGAAGATCGGCCCCTTCGATTGCGAGTTCTTGCCCGTCACCCACTCGACCCCGAGCGGGCTGATCACTGCGTTCCATACGCCGCAGGGCATCATTTTGCACTCGTCGGATTTCAAACTCGACCTCACGCCGGTCGACGGTCGCCGCACCAACCTGAGCCGCATCGGTGCGCTTGGTGACGGGCCCGGCGTCCGCCTGCTGCTCTGCGATTCGACCAACGCTGATCAGCCGGGCCAGTCCACGTCGGAGACCTCGGTTGGTGCGGTCATCGCCCAGCTGGTGCACGAAAACGCCGAGCAGCGGTTGATCTTCGGCGCCTTCAGCAGTCACATCCACCGGCTGCAGCAGATCGCCGACGCGGTCGTGCCGCACGGTCGGATCGTGATCCCGATCGGTCGCTCGATGCTGCGTAACTTCACGTTGGCCCGTCAGCTCGGCATGCTGCGCATCCCCGATGCCAACGTCGGCACCGAAAGCGATATCGCTCGATCGGAACCGCACGAGATCTGTGTGGTGTGCACTGGTAGTCAGGCCGAACCGCGTGCGGCGCTCACCATGATGGCCTCGGGCGACAGCAAGTACCTGGAGTTCGGACCGACCGACACCGTGGTGTTCAGCTCACATCCGATCCCGGGGAACGAGGCCGCGGTGTCGCGCCTGCGCAGCAACATCATGCGGACCGGCGCCCACGTCGTGCACAGCGGGCACGTCGATGTACACACGACCGGTCATGGCAAGCAGCACGAACTTCGCACCTTGCACTCGGTCGCTGCGCCGCAGTGGTTCGTGCCGGTCCATGGCGAGTACGAACACCTGGTCGCCCACGTGGAGGTCGCGAAGTCATTGATGCCCGAGAATCGCATCGTCTTTGCTCAAGATGGCGAACAAGTCGTGCTGGACGACGATGGCGTCCGGCTGACCGATGAGCAGGTGCCGGCCGGACACGTCTACACCGACGGTCATATCGGCTATCTCGATGGATCGGTGATTCACGAACGCCGCATCTTGCGCGACGGTGGCTTCGTGGCGGTCTTTGCAGTGGTCGACATCGAGAACGGAACCGTGGTGTCCGGGCCGTCGGTCGAGAGTCGCGGCTGGGTCGATGCCCAGGGCGAACACCTCGAGAGCGAATTGGCCGACGAAGCGTTCGAGGCGGTGGTGGCCGGCCTCGATGAAGGCATCACCGATCTCGACGAGCTCGAGCGCCTGGTCCGCCGAGCGGTGGGCCGCACGGTGAACGGGCTCACCGGCCGGCGGCCGATGATCGTCCCGCGGCTCGTCCGGTACTGACGCCGGCCGGTCAGTAGAGCTCGTGCTCGTAGTCAGCCTCGAGCGCGTCGGCGACGACGGCCTCGACGGTGGGGTCGCCGGCCTTCGCTGCAAACTGTTTCGCAATCGGCGAGCCGGCGTCGGTGGACCACGTGTCGGCGTGCCACACCTTCGAGCGAATGAAGGCCTTGCCGCAGTGGAAGAAGCACTCGTCGATGCTCACTCGAGTCGCCAACAGCGCCGGCTTCCCCTGCATGCTCAGCTGCTCGAGCAGCTCCGGGTCGCGCCGAATCTCGGCCGTGCCGTTGATCCGCAGCGTCTCGCGTCGGCCGGGCACCACGAAGATCAAACCAATGCGCCCGGTCTCGACGATGTTGCGCAGGCCGAACGCCAGTCGGTTGCCCTTCCGTTCGGGCAAGAGCAGTTCGCCCGATGGCGTGACGTGCACGAACCCCGGAGCGTCGCCCTTCGGCGAAACGTCGAGGTTGCCCGCCGCATCGTTGGTCGCCACGACCACCAGAGGCGACTCGGCCACGAATTCGCGAGTGGTGGGATCGAGCTGTGAGTCGATCTTGTCGCGGACGAACTGCGGCGCGACACCGAGCACCTCCTCGAGCGCAGCGACGCTGTCCACCGCGCCGTCGGCGGTCGGCTGGGGGCTCGAACTCATGATGGTCTCCGGATCGAGAACGGTCGTACTCGACACTAGGCGAACGTTGCCACCCCGCAGCCAGCCGTGTGGGGCGGGGGGACTTTTGTCTTTCGGCGATTGATCCCACGGGGGGCGGGCGATCTCGCCGAAAACCGCACGGTTCGCGCGCTCGGTAGTGAATGCGCCGCGGATCGCGCGGTTGCTGGTGTTAGCTTTGTTGCTGCTGTGGCTGCGACGAAGACAAGAACCTCCAAGAAAACGTCCAAGAAGGCTCCTGCGCGAGGCTCGAAGAAGAAGGCCCCGGCGCGGGCATCGAGCAAACGAGGCAAGAAAGGCTCGTCTCGAGGCGGCGCCCCGGAGCCGATCTTCGGCGGACAGGCGCTCGATGTCTGGGGGGTGGCGATGGTGTTGTTCGGCATCGTCGCGATCTTCAGCATCTACCTGCCGGCCACCGGCCTGTTGGGTCGGGGCATCGATTCCGGAACCAGTTGGCTGCTCGGACTCATTCGCTTCCTCGTGCCGCCGGCCGCGATCGCCGCGGGCGTCGGTCTGATCCAGGCCGACAATGACGACTACAGCATCCCGGACCGTTACACGATCGGCGGGTTGCTGGCGATGGGCAGCACCACCGGCCTCTTGCACCTGGTCCGATCACAACCGCAGTGGGGCGCCGAGAACGAGGTCTTTGGCCGTGCCGGCGGCGTCATTGGTTTGGCCGTGGCCGAACCAATGCAGAACCTGGCCGCCACGTGGGGCACCGTTCTGGTCCTGCTGGCGATGGGTCTGGTTTCCTTTCTGCTGCTCACCGGCACACCGATGTCGGTGGTGGCCGAGTGGTGCAGCACCCGCCTCCAGCCCCTGCTGCAACGCTCGCCCGGTCTGCGTGAAGCCGATCTCGATCCCACCCTGTTCGATGCCAACGGCGACCCCCGGGTCGTCGATGCCGGCACCGGCGAGATCACGCCCCAGATCACGGCTCAGGCCGACGAGCCAGCCGCTGAAGAGGAATCCGTCTACATCGACCTCAGCGACCGGGCCGAGTCCGCCCGCGAGCCCGAACCGGAGGAACCAGCGGTCGAGGCCGAAGAGAGTGGCTTCGACACCGAGGCGATCAAGCCGTTCGTCAACGTGCCCAACATGGAAACCGCTGCGCCGGCCGAGCCGGATCTCGATGTTCGGCCCCCCGAAGGTTCTTCCTGGGTGCTGCCCCCGATGGCCTTGCTCAGCCGATCGGCATCGAAGCAGGTCGACACCGGCAAGGTCGAAGCCCGCGGCCGCTTACTCGAGGCTGCGCTGGCTGAACACGGGGTCGAGACCCGCTTGGTCGGGATGACGGTCGGGCCGACCGTGACCCGCTTCGAACTGGAGCTCGGCCGTGGGGTCAAGGTCTCTAAGGTCACGAGCCTGCAGAACGACATCGCCTACGCGATGGCATCGCCCGATGTTCGTATCCTGGCCCCGATCCCCGGTCGTCAGGCCATCGGGGTCGAGGTGCCGAACACCGACCGCGACGTTGTTGCCGTCGGCGACATCTTGGCGTCGGATGAAGCGCGCAAGGCGACCCACCCGCTCGAGGTTGCCGTCGGCCGCGACATCAACGGTCGCTCGATCATGATGAACCTCGCAACGATGCCGCACATTCTCATCGCCGGGCAGACCGGCGCCGGCAAATCGTCGGGTCTGAACTCGATCATCACGTCGATCATGATGCGGGCCACGCCCGATCAGGTCCGCATGGTCCTCATCGACCCCAAGCGGGTCGAGATGGGGCAGTACGACCGCATCCCCCACCTGCTCACCGCGCCGGTCACCGATCCGAAGAAGGCGGCCAACGCCTTGGCGTGGGCGGTCCGCGAGATGGAGCGCCGGTACGACCTGCTGTCCGAGGTCGGCTTCCGCGACATCACCGGCTACAACGCCGCGGTCGAGGCGGGCGAGATCGAGCCGAAGCTGGGCGAACTCGACGACGACGGCACGCCGAAGTCCTATCGGGCGCTGCCCTTCATCCTGGTGGTCGTCGACGAGCTCGCCGACCTGATGATGGTCGCCGCGCGCGACGTCGAGGAATCGGTCTGTCGGCTGGCGCAGATGGCGCGTGCCGTCGGCATCCACCTGGTCATCGCGACCCAGCGTCCGTCGGTCAACGTCATCACCGGCCTCATCAAGGCCAACGTTCCCGCCCGGATCGCCTTCAAGGTCTCGAGCCTGACTGACTCCCGCGTGATCCTCGACCAACAGGGCGCCGAGCGGCTGGTCGGCCGGGGCGACTTGCTCATGCAGGGCCCGTCGTCGGCGACCGCAAACCGAATCCAGGGTTGCTGGGTCGAAGAGTCCGAGGTGCGGAAGATCGTCAAGCACTGGCGAGCGCAGGCCCAGCAGGTCACGTACGACGACGGCGTCGCGGTCGATGGCTCGGGCACCCCCGCCCGAGCATCGGTCGGAGCAGCGACCGGTGGCGAACAGCTCGCCATCGAGGTCCCCCCCCAACCGGTTGCCTCGATCACCGACGACCGGCCGGCCGGCTTCGCCGGTGGCGACGAAGACGATGAACTGCTGATGCAGGCGGTGGAGCTCGTCGTGAACAGCCAACTCGGTTCGACCTCGATGCTGCAGCGCAAGCTGCGGGTCGGCTTCGCCCGAGCCGGTCGCCTGATGGACCTGCTGGAGGAAAAGGGCGTCGTCGGTCCGAGCGAGGGTTCGAAGGCCCGCGCGGTCAACATGTCGCCCGAGCAGCTGGAGCAGCTCAAAGCCCAGATGTAGATGTCGCGGGCCGAGATCTCGCGCGGCCCGGATACACGCCGCGGGCTACGCTGGCGCAGTGGACTCTGAACCGCGAGCCGAACCGGTGGATCCCGGGATGGACTCCAAGGCCGACCTGCACATCTTCACCCGGTTCACGCTGTTCAGCCTCGTTGCGGTGGTCATCGTCGGGTTCGTGGCCGCATTGCTGACCGGCGAGTGGCTGTTCGCGGGATTGATGTTGGCCGCGTACCTCGTCGTCACCGCTCTCCAGTGGTACGCGGCCTACCGCCGGGCCCAGGCCGGCGGTTTCACCGGCGAGTTCTGAGTTTCCCGCTGCGCTCGGGCACTCGACGATTCGTCGCCAGCAACCCCAGATGAGGTTGCCTCGCTCCTCACGCTTGGGGTCAGGTCTACGTTGGACCCCGCGAACCAGTGGGGTCAGGTCTACGTTGGACCTTGCGGCCGAGGCTTCGTTGATATTCCAACGGGTGACGCAAGGGTGATCGCCGCCACGGGCGCAGGCCGATTGTTGAAATTGCAGTCCTGGCGCTCGCGCAGGGTCCATCTGAGACCTGACCCCACGCCCGCGCAGGATCCAACGTAGACCTGACCCCGGGCTGGCGGGGTGGCAGTATGGCGGGGTGATCGCAAACGTTTGGGGGCGGTATGGCTGCATTTGATCTCGTGGTTCGAGGAGGAACACTCGTCGACGGGACCGGCGCGCCGCCGCGTACTGCCGACGTCGCGGTGAAGGACGGCCTGGTTGCTGCGGTCGGCTCAGCCGAAGCCGGCAAGGTCGACGGCTCGGGCGCTCGCGAGGTCGATGCCGGCGGTGCCCTCGTTGCGCCCGGCTTCGTCGACATCCACACCCACTACGACGGCCAGGCCGCGTGGGACAGCCGGATGCAGCCCTCGAGCTGGCACGG
Source organism: Acidimicrobiales bacterium (assembly GCA_013002375.1). Classification (GTDB taxonomy): domain Bacteria; phylum Actinomycetota; class Acidimicrobiia; order Acidimicrobiales; family SHLQ01; genus JABDJW01. Next base: position 5,657 of record JABDJW010000359.1, read on the forward strand.
CGTGACCACCGTGGTGTTCGGCAACTGCGGTGTGGGTTTCGCGCCAGTGCACGACGATGATCACGACAAGCT
>JABDJW010000371.1 GCA_013002375.1 Acidimicrobiales bacterium
GGTTCGGTCCGGAGCCTCGGACCTGGGTTTCATCGAGACCCCGCTGGCTGTCGCCGACCTCGGGCAGCGGGTAGTGGCCAACGATCAGCTCGTCACCGTCGTGGCGCCCGATCATCCCTGGGCCACCCGAGCCACCATTCCGGTCGAGGCGCTGGCCGCCACCCCGCTGGTCACCCGTGAGCCTGGTTCGGGTACCCGGGAGGCGCTCGAAGCAGTCTTGCGGGAGCGAAGGCTCGGCGCGCCGACCTCCGTGCTGGAGCTCGGCTCCACCTCGGCGGTGCGAGCCGCCGTCCTGCGGGGTAACGCGCCGACGGTGATCAGCCGGTTGGCCGTCGCCGCCGAACTCGATGCGGGCACGCTGGTCGAGATCGACGTCGGCGACCTGGTGATTCAACGCGATCTCCGGGCGGTCTGGTCACCCCGAACGCAGCTACCCCCACTGGCCACCGACCTCCTCGCCTCCCTGTAGATGGGGTCAGGTCTACGTTGGATCCTGCGGCTTCGCAGCAATTTCAATGCCAGAAGCCGCGACGTACCCGGGGTCGGGTCTCATTCGGACCCTGCGAAGTGCCGCGCAACGTCGATCCGAGACCTGACCCCGGGTGCAGAGGTCACGAAACGACTGCAATTTCAATGCACGCGCAAGGTCCAACGTAGACCTGACCCCAAATCAGCGCTCGTGGATGCGGTCGTTGGCGGGGTCGTAGAAGGGGCGGTAGCTGGCGGTGGCCGGGTAGCGCTCGCCGTTGACCTGGATCTCGAACGTTGCCTCCAACACCTCGGACCGCAACATGTCGATCGGATGGCTGACATAACCCATGCCCAGCGCGGCGCCGACCGTGTGGCCGTACATACCCGATGTGGTGTGGCCGACCAGCTCGCCGTCGCGCCAGATCGGCTCGTCGTGGTACAGCAGTGGCTCGGGGTCGTCGAGCTTGAACTGCACCAGCCGCCGCTCGACGCCGGCCTCCTGCTGGGCCAGTACGGCGTCGCGGCCGATGAAGCCACGCGGCTTGTCGAACGCGCAGGTGAAGGTCAACCCGGCCTCGATCGGAGTGTCCTCGTCGGTGATGTCGTGACCCCAGTGCCGATAGGCCTTCTCGAGTCGTAGCCCGTTCATGGCGTGATAGCCGGCCAGTTCGAGCCCGTGCCCGGTGCCGGCCTCGGCCAGCGCGTCGAAGGCATGGACCGCTAACTCCGTAGGGATGTACAGCTCCCACCCGAGCTCGCCGACATAGGTCAGCCGCAGCGCCCAGGCGTGGGCGTACCCGAGATCGATCCGGCGGGCCGCGCCGAAGGGAAAGGCGCCGGCGGAGAGATCGGCGTCGGTGACCTGCTGCAGAACGGCGCGGCTGTTCGGGCCCATCAGCCCCAGCACGGCGTAGGCCGATGTCACGTCGGTGGCCACCACGTTGGCGTCGGCCGGCAGATGACGCGTGAGCCAATCGAAGTCGCGGGTCTGGGTGGCGACGGAGGTCACGACCAGGAATCGGTCCTCGGCCAGACGCGTCACGGTCAGGTCGGCCTCGATGCCGCCCCGCTCGTTCAGCCACGGTCCGTACACGGTCGTGCCCGGGTCGACATCGACGTCGTTGGCGCAGATTCGGTTCAACGCCGACGCAGCATCTCGCCCGGCCACCTCGAACTTCGAGAACGACGTCTGGTCGAACAACGCGACGGCCTCGCGGGTGGCCCGGTGCTCGGCCGCCGCGTGGTCGAACCAGTTCTGCCGGCGGTAGGTGTAGCTGTACCGAGCCTCGCTGGGTGATGGCGCGAACCAGTTGGGGCGCTCCCAGCCGGTGGCCTCGCCCATGCACGCGCCGGCCGCGACCAACCGATCGTGCAGCGGCGATCGACGAGCGCCCCTCGCGGTGTCCTTCTGCCGGAATGGCCAGTGCATCTCGTAGAGCAGGCCGAGGGTCTCCGCCGACCGATCGCGGGTGTAGCGCCGGGTGCCCTGAAAGGGATGGAAGCGCCGCACATCGACGTCGGCCAGATCCATCGGTGGGTGGCCGTCGACGATCCAATCGGCCAGCACTCGGCCTGCGCCCCCGGCCGACTGGATGCCGACCGAGTTGAAACCGGCGGCACAGAAGTGGCGCCGCAGCTCCGGGGTCTCACCCAACAGGTAGGCGTCGTCGGGCGTGAAGCTCTCCGGTCCGTTGAAGAACAACCGGATGCCGGTCTCGCCCAGAACCGGTAGCCGATGGAAGGCCGATTCGATGACCGGCGCCAGGTGCTCCCAATCCTCGTCGAGTTCGAGGAACGGCTTGTCGGGGAGTTCGGTCGAGTCGATCGGTTTGGCCACCGGTTCGAAGAACCCGACGAGTATCCGGTTGCCCTCCTCCTTGAAGTAGGTGTTGCTGCCTGGATCGCGCAGCGTCGGCGCGCCCGGCGGTAGGCCGTCGACCGGCTCGGTGACGAGGTAGAAGTGCTCGCACCCGTGCAGTGGGAGCGACACGCCGGCCTTCGCGGCCAGGTGCCGGCTCCACAAACCGGCACACGTCACCACCGCGTCGGCGGTGATCTCGGCCGGCTCGGCGTCGGCCCCCGCTCGCCGGTCGCGGTACGACACGCAGCGCGCGACATCACCGTCGGCCAGCAGGTCGAGTACCTCGACGTCTTCGATGATGCGAACCCCGTTGGCCTTGGCTGCATTGGCCAGTGCCATCGTGGTGTCGACCGGGCTGGTCTGCCCGTCGCGGGGCACCCACACGCCGCCGACCAGATCATCGGTGTGGAGAAGCGGCCAGTGCGACGCCAGTTCCTCGACCGAAACCGGCTGCACATCGACGCCGAAACATCGAGCCATGTCGGCGCCCCGCACCAGCTCCTCGAGCCGTTCGTGATCGGCCGCCACCGCGATCGATCCGGTGCGTTTGAACCCGGTCGGGTAGCCGTCGGTTTCGAGCTGCTCGTAGAGCTCGCCGCTGTACGCCGCCAGCCGGGTCATGTTGTGCGTCGCACGAAGCTGGGCCACCAAGCCGGCCGCGTGCCAGGTGGTGCCGCTCGTGAGCGAGTTGCGTTCGAGGAGCACCACGTCGGTGACGCCGCGGAGGCTGAGGTGGTAGGCCACGCTGGCGCCGACAATGCCGCCCCCCACGATGACGATCTGCGCCTGGGCCGGTACTCGGATGTCGGTCATCTGCGTTCGATTCTGCCCTCTCGATGGCCGGCGTGCGGCGACGGCGCGGGGAAGACGCCGGGTGTTAGATGCCTTCACATTCAGGCTAGACGATCTAACACATCGGTGGTACTGTCTTCCGCAGGGGGATGTGGCCCCCCGTGTCTACTGACACGGTGTCGTATCGGCGAGTGCTCCAGCACCGGTTCGAAAGAGTTCACGTATGACGAGCGACCTCAGCCAGAAGGCGCAAGCCCACCTGATGCCCCACTACACGAAGGGCGCAGCCTGGCGAGCCGAGAACCATCTGGTGCTCGATCGCGGCGAAGGCTGTTACGTCTGGGACACCGCCGGCAACAAGTACCTCGACGGCCTGGCCGGCCTCTTCTGCACGAACATGGGCCATGGCCGGGCCGATTTCGCGGCCACCGCTTCGAAGCAGATGGAGCGCCTGGCCTTCTTCCCGACGTGGGGCTTCTCCACCCCGCCCGCCGTCGAAGCCGCGACGATGATCGCCGAGCGGGCGCCGGGCGACCTCGATGAGGTCTTCTTCGTCAACTCCGGCTCCGAAGCGGTCGAATCGGCCCTGAAGTTCGCCCGCAATTATCACCTCAGCCAGGGTGATGAGGGACGGTACAAGGTCATCGCCCGAGACTGGGCGTACCACGGCACCACACTCGGGGCCCTCACGGTTACCGGTGTTCCCAAGTTCCGCGAGCCGTTCCTGCCGATGATGTGGGACGGCGTCCGCCACGTCCGCAACACCTACGGCGACTCGATTTCCGAAGGCGGCACCGCGGCCGACCTCGCCTCGGTGCAGGCGATCGAGCAGATGATCCTCGATGAGGGCCCCGACACGGTCGCCCTCGTGATTGCCGAGCCGGTGCAGAACGGCCGCGGCGCGCTGGTCCCGCCCGAGGGGTATTGGCAAGAGCTCCGTCGCATCTGTGACAAATACGGCGTGCTGCTCTGCGCCGACGAAGTCATCAACGCGTTCGGCCGGCTCGGACATTGGACCGGCAGTGAGCGCTTCGGTGTCGTGCCGGACATGATCACCTTCGCCAAGGGTGTCACCAGCGCCTACCAGCCGCTCGGCGGCGTGATCATGCGGCGGCCACTGGTCGAGGCGATCTGGGATTCACCGATGGGCATCTTCATGCACGGCTCGACGTTCGGCGGGCACCCGGTGTCGGCTGCGGTGGCCGTGGCCAACATGCGGGCCATGCACGACGAGAACATCCTGCAGCATGTGCTCGACCACGAGGACTACTTCAAGGGTCAGCTCGACGAGCTCATGCTCACGCACGACTGTGTCAAAGAGGTTCGGGGCACCGGCTACTTCTATGCGGTGGAGTTCATGGCCGATCGAGTCGCGGGCCGTGATCTGTCCGACGCACAGGCGGCGGCGCTCCAGGGGGGTGTGTTGGGCAGCTTCGTCCGTGAGGCCCGAGTCATGATCCGGCCCGATGACAGAGGTGCGACGATGTTGACAATTTCGCCGCCGCTGATCGCCGACCGGGGCGTGCTCGACGACCTGGTCAACCGGGTCGATCAGATCCTGAACCGCACCGGAGCGTGGCTCGCGGCCGGTTGAGCGATTCGGCGAGTGAGCGTTCGTCGACTGGGGAGTCGATGCTCGCAACGTTACAATCTTGCCGGAAACTGACAGGCATGCACGCGGTTCGAGCGCGAACCCACCTATCCTGCTCCCGTTCGCATTTGCGGTGTCTCGGCCCCGGGTCGGCGCTGCTGGCGAGCATCCCGGAGGGGAGGGAGTCGGTGACCTTCATCGAGTTCCTGTCCGGGAGCAATGTACGACCGGTCGCGTTGGACGGCCGGGGTACCCGGACAAGGAGAACCATATGAAACGCCTTCTGGCCCTGCTCTTGGTGTTTGGCTTGATCGCCGCCGCCTGTGGCAGCGATGACGACGACGACAACGGTGACACCGGCTCGGCAACGACCGCACCGTCGGATGACATGACCGACGACATGACCGACGACATGATGACGCCGGACGTGCTCAACGTCGCCTACTTCGAGCAATGGCCGACCCCGAACCAGGCTGGTCAAGAAGACGGCAGCTTCGAAGAGGCGGTCGGCGTCCCGATCAACTGGATTCCGCTCGGCACCGGCGGTCAGATGGCCGAGGCCATGCTGTCCGGCGACGTGGACATCGCCTACTCGATGGGCCTGACCCCGTTCGCGAACAACGTCAATGGTGGCGCCGACCTGAAGATGGTCGGTGTCGCGGTGTCGTACTCCGAAGCCGACAACTGCGTGGCGCAGGGAAGCCTCGGGGTCACCAAGGAGAACGCCAGCGAGACCCTGGTCGGCGCGAAGATCATGTCGCCGACCGGCAACATCACCCACTTCAAGCTGCTGTCGACGCTCGAGTTCTTCGGGATCAGCCTCGACGACATCGAGTTCATCGCCAATGACGATGGTGCGGCGATCGCCGCGGCATTCGAGTCGGGCGAGATCGACGTCGGCTGCGCGTTTGGTGGCCCGGTCGTCAACATGCTCGACAACGGTGGCAACGTGATCCTCACCGGTGCCGAAGCCGAATCCGATCTCGGCATCTTCACCTACGACATCGTGGCCATCCCGAGTGGGTTCGGTGAGACCTATCCCGACGTCGTGACGAGTTTCCTCGCCGCGACCGAGGACTTCAACAACAAGTGGGCGGCCAACGCCGAAGAATGGAACCCGATCATCGCCCAGGCCGCTGGTATGGAGGATGTCGGAAACTTCCTGGCCGGCGACCTGTGGTTCGCCTTCCCGTCGATCGCCGATCAGCTCGGACCCGATTGGTTGGGCGGCGCCGCGGCCGACAACATGGCGGCTCAGGTGCAGACCTTCGTCGACCTCGGCCTCATCGAGAGCATCATCGATGATTTCGGTGCCACCGTCGACCCGAGCTTCCTCGAAGCCGTCGGGTAGTTCGCACACAATCAGCATCGTGTGATGAACTGAGCGGACCGT
>JABDJW010000375.1 GCA_013002375.1 Acidimicrobiales bacterium
AGCACGAAGCGGGCGATGAAACCGCCCAGTGGACCATCGATGCGTCCAGTCGCGACCGCGGTGAGCCGGCACCCCGTCGCCGTCGGTCGGAGCTCGTAGGAAAGCGCGAACTCGGTCGTCCAGAGCACGAACCGCCGGGGACCGAAGGCGATCACCAGTTGATGGGGGGCATCGAGGATCGGCGTGTCGAACTCGATCCGCCCGCCCGGGATGCGGTCGCCGGCGTGTCGCACCATCCACTCTGGGCGCAGCTCGGTCGCGCTGGTCCGGCCGAGATTGTCGATCAGATCCCAGCTGTACCAGCCGGCGCGCCCGTAGCCCATCTGGGCGAGCCACGGCCACACCTGATCGGGCGATGCGGCGATGCCGATCGAGTTCTCGTTTCGGAAACCGGCCGGCGCGACCTCGGCCTGGTTCAGGCTGGCTCGACCCGGATACTCAACGCAGCCAGCTGTTCGGAATATCTCGCTCGCACCAGCGGCCGAACCGTCGCCAGAAAAGATCCATGCTCTTCACCCAGACCCGTTCGGCACGGCGTCGGACGTCGGCCGTGAGCTGGAGTTGCATCATGGTCGTGCCACGGGCGTTTCCATCCTCGAGCCAGAACTGGAGTCGCGTCGGCCGAAAGAGCGCATGGCTGATTGCGTAGCTCCCATAGAAATACTGCAAGTCGCGGTAGCGCTCCGGTTCGATCTCGCCCAGCACGCCGGAGAACGACATGAACGGCCCGACGTGCGCGTTGTAGACGCCTTCGGCAAATCCGGTCTCGCCCGCCGCATTGGTGAGGAACTCGACCCGAAACGGCGGGATCTGACCATCCGTGAACGTCGACGGATCGCACAGCCATTGCCACACCGCTGACCGAGCACGACCGATCTCCCATCGGCGCTGGTACTCGTGGCGCACGAATCCAGCCGGTGGGGCCGGTGGGAAGGGAGCCACCGACATGATTGGTGCTGCCTTCCGAGCGGGGGTGTTGTCCATGTCGAGAGCAGCCAAGCCGATCAGTCGCCGAGGAGGAGGCCCGGCGTCAGCCGCGATTGAGGATCGCTGATGCCGTCGACAGCGAAAACACGCTGATGGCGGGCAAGGCCCGCTTGATCGGGTCCTCGACCTTGATGTGCATCCCGATCGCACCCAGCATCAAGGCCGCGAGACCCGCGGACGCCGGTCGCACGAGCTTGGGCACTTTGTGTCCGATGAGCATCATGGCCGCCAGGCTCACCTTGATACCGCCGACTGCATACATCGTCTTCTCCGACAGTCCGTACTCGGCGAACTCCTCCTTCATGTTGGTCGCATCGCCGCCACGGTAGCCGGTGTCCTTGTTGAACCGCAGGAACCAAACATTGAGGATCCAGAGTGCAGCGACCGTTTGTGCAATCTTCCCGATGACCTTCATGGTTGGGCGTCCTCCAAGGGCTGCATCCCGTACCTGCCCTTGCTAATTCCGTCAGCGCCCGCTCGTCAAGCACCCGGTCGCACTCACCACGCTCCCCGGCTCCCGCAGTGCGCCGGTGTCGACGTCACCCACCCGAACCGACATAATCGCAGTGTGCCTCTCGCCGTCGTAGCCCCCACGTAGCACCGTGGATCTCGCGCTGGTACTGGTTGCGTTCGCCTTCGGTTTCGGCGCAAGCGTGGTTCGACTCCCGCCCCTCGTCGGCTACCTCGCTGCGGGGTTCGTTTTGCATGCCTTCGGCTACGAAGCGACCGAAGGAATCGACGTCATCGCTGACGCCGGCGTGCTCTTGTTGCTGTTCGGCATCGGCCTCAAGCTTCGGTTGACAACGCTGGCGCGGCCGGTGGTCTGGGCCGGAGCGACGACCCATGCGGCGCTGACCACCGCGACCATCGGCGGCTTGTTGCTCGGCGTCGGCGCGCTCGGCCTGCCTCTGGCCGCTGACCTCTCGGTCGGCCAGGCCGTCCTGGCCGGCTTCGCGTTCTCGTTCTCGAGCACGGTATTCGCGGTCAAAGCGCTGGAGGAGCGAAACGAAGCGGCATCCCTGCAGGGGAGGATCGCGGTCGGCATCTTGGTCGTCCAGGACATCTTCGCGGTGGTGTTCCTGACGATTGCCGTGGATACGCCACCGTCGATCTGGGCCGTGCCCGTCGTTGCAGCGGTCGTGGCGGCCAAGCCGCTCTACGGCTGGTTGCTCGATCGCAGCGGCCACGGGGAGCTTCTGTTGCTGCTCGGGCTGGCGCTCGCGATCGGGGTCGGAGCCGAGTCCTTCGACCAGGTCGGCCTCAAAGCCGACCTGGGCGCGCTCGTCGTCGGCCTCACCCTCGCCAGCCATCCACGAGCGGCCGAGCTGGCCAACACCTTGCTCGGCGTCAAGGACATCCTTCTGATCGGATTCTTCTTGTCGATCGGCCTCGACGGCGCCCCTGAGCCGTCGGCCTTTGCCGTCGCGGTCGTGGTCGTTCTCGTGCTGCCGGCCAAGGCCGCTGGTTTCGTGTGGTTGGTGACCCGTTTCCGGTTCCGGGCCCGCACCGCCTGGCACTCGGCGGTCACCTTGGCGACCTACAGCGAGTTCGGGCTCATCGTTGCCGTGGTCGGGGTGGACCGGGACTTACTCGACCAGCAATGGACATCTGCGATCGCCATTGCGGTCGCCGTCTCCTTCGCCTTGGCCGCGCCGCTGAATACCGCTCGCTACGGGATCTACGCGCGGCTCTTGGACCCGCTGTTACGGCTCGAGCGCTCACCAACCCAGCCCGACGATGCCCTCATCGATGCCCGCGGCGCCCAGATCATGGTGTTCGGCATGGGCCGGGTGGGCGCCGGCGCCTATGACGAGCTCGTGGCCCGGCGCGGCCATGTGGTCATGGGCGTCGATCGCTACGAGCCCGCCGTCGCTGCGAGCGCGGCGGACGGGCGCCGTGTTGTGCGCGGAGACGCGCTCGACATCGAGTTCTGGAGCCGGCTACACCTGAATCCCGGCATCGACCTCATCGTGCTGGCCATGAGCGACCACGCCGCCAATCTCGAAGCCGTGCGCCGGGTCAAGGACTTCCTGCCCGAGGCCAAGATCGCCGCGGCTGCGTCCTACTCCGACGACGTCGCGACCCTCGAACAGGCTGGTGTCGATGTTGCCCGGAACCTCTTCGGGGAGGCCGGTCAGGGGCTCGCCGACGATGCCTGCGATCTTCTCGACAGGTCCGCCAAGGGCGCCGAACCCGATCAGTGACGGTCTTTTGGGCTACGCCGACTACTCGACCTCGATGAAGATGCATTCGCCGGGGCACTCCTCGGCGGATTCGATGACCCGGTCGAGTCCGCCTTCGGGAATTCGCGCCATGCCGTCCGACCCTGCCGGATTCGCTTCGCCGTCGAACAGCTTCTCCGCCCCGAAGTTCTCAGCCGTCTCCTTGACGTAGTAGAGCCCGTCGTCCTTACCGAAGAACACATCGGGCGCGACCTCCTCGCA
>JABDJW010000420.1 GCA_013002375.1 Acidimicrobiales bacterium
CAATCCCGACACGCCCGATGAGGTCGTGCTGGTCGACGTGCCGAACTGGAGCTTCGACTGGCAGCTCAACTATTACCCGGCCGACGACATCGTGATCGAGGAAGGCGACATCATCCGGGTCGACTGCGAGTGGGACCGGAGCCTCATCGACCCCGACGCCGAACCCCGGTACGTGTTCTGGTCCGAGGGCACCGACGACGAGATGTGCTACTCGCAGATCTTCACCCGGCCGGTCGGCTGAAGCGATCCGACGCGGGGCTCACGAACGTGGCGCAACCGGCGTGAAGCTGGCCGGCAGGTGCTTGACCCCGTGGATGAAGCTCGAGAGCAGCCGGTGCGGCTCGCCGGTGGCCTCGATGTCGGGCAGACGGTCGAACAGCTCGCGGAACATCACGGTGATCTCCCGGCGGGCCAAGTGGGCCCCGAGGCAGAAGTGCGGGCCGGGGCCACCGAAGCCGATGTGGGGGTTGGGGTCGCGCAAGACGTCGAAGGTGTGCGGATCGTCGAAGACGTCCTCGTCGCGGTTCGCGGCCAGGTAGAACATGGCCAGCTTGTCGCCCTCGGCGACGTCGACCCCGTGGAAGTGCAGGTCGCGGGTTGCCGTGCGGCGCATGTAGGTGACCGGGCTGGCCAGCCGGACGATCTCCTCGATCGCGGTCGGGGCCACGGCTTCGAAGTCGTCCTGCCAGATCCGGCGCTGCTCGGGGTTCTCGGTGAGGTAGTGCAGGCCCCACGCGATGGCGTTGCGGGTGGTCTCGTTGCCGGCCACCACCAACAAGATGAAGAACGAGGCCAATTCGCCCTCGGTCAGCTTCTCGCCGTCGACCTCGGCGTTCACGAGGACGCTCGTGAGATCTTCGCCGGCACCGCCGGCCTTCGTGGCCGCGACCTCGTTCATGAGCTGGGCCAGGTTGCCGCCCGCGGTCAGACCGGCGGTCATGAGGTCGCCCAGATCGGAAACGTACTCGGGGTCGCCGCCGCCCAGGATCACGTTGGTCTGTTCGAACACGAAGTCGAGTTCTGAATCGGGGATGCCCATCAGGTCGCACACGATCTTGAGGGGCAGCTTGGCCGCGACGTCGACCACGAAATCGACCTCGCCCCGTTCGCACACGTCGTCGACGATCGCGCCGGCGACGTCCTGCACGGAGTCCTCGAGCCGCTTGAGCATCCGGGGGGTGAAGCCGGCCGACACCAGTTTGCGGAGCCGGGCGTGGCGAGGATCGTCGAGCGCGATCATCGACGAGAAGAACTCGTTGAACGCGGGCGGCGCATCCAACAAGGTGATGCCCTTGCCGCTGCAGAAATCTTCCGGGGTGCGCGACATCTCGATGATCTGATCGTGCTTCGTGATGACCCAGCCGCCGGGGCCCTGGGGGAGAGGAATCTCTTCGGGCACCGGTTCCTCGGGAAGGAACACCGGCCCGGCCGCACGGAGTTCGGCCAGGTCGGCATCGATCTCGGCATCGGGTCGCGTCCAGAACCAGCGGCTGATCGGATTGGGGCCGGTGGTCTCGGCGGTGGGATCGGCAATGGTCACGACGGTCTCCTCGGTCGACGGCGCCCGCGATATCCAGTGTCGAGCGTCGATTGCCGACAGCTTAGACACCGTCGGTAAGGTGCACCCGATGGAGCAGGTCGCCGGCCGACAGCGTGAGCAGGCCCGAATTGCCGAAGCGCTCGACACCGGGCGGTCGGTCTTGTTGGCCGGCTCGATGGGGGTCGGCAAATCGCACCTCATGGCGGCCCTCGCCGCGGACCATCGGGCAGCCGGTTGGGCCGTCACCACGATCGTGGCCAACCCGGCCAGTGCCACGATGCCGTTCGGGGCGGTCGCGACCCTGGTCGACACCGACGCTTCCGAGGACCGCCACGCCATGCTGCGCGGCGCGGTCGCCGGGTTCCACGCCTCGCTCGCCGGGCGCCGGCCCCTGATCGCGCTCGACGACGCCCAGTACCTCGACGCCGGTTCGCTGGCCCTCCTGCATGAACTGTGCGTGGCCGGCGACGTTCCCTTCGTCGCCACGATGCGCTCGGGCGAGGACATCCCCGACGGCGTGTTGGCGCTGTGGAAGGACTCGGCGGCGCAGCGGATCGAACTCGGGCCGCTCGACGCCGACGCGGTCCACGTCATCGTCGATCGCGAACTCGGCGCCGATGTCGGTGCGGCGGTCGTCGACGAACTGCATCAACGGTCCCAGGGCAACCCGCTCTTTCTGATCGAACTGATTCGGGCCCAACAGGCCCACGTGCCATCGGGCCTGACGCCCAAGCTGATCGAGCTGGTGCGGGCTCGGCTCGATCGGCTCGATCCCGAAGTCGCCGATCAGCTCCGATTCGTCGCCATCGCCGATCCCCTCGACACCGATCTGCCCGTCGTCGATGTCGAGCGGCTCTCCCGACTCGAAGCCGAAGGCCTGGTGCAGACCTACGAGGCCGACGGTGCCGTGTTCGCCCGACCGTCACATCCGGTCTATGGCGAGGTCGTGCGCAGCCAGTTCAGCGCGCTCACCCGCCGCTTCTTCGCCCGCCAGATCGGCGACGCGCTCCTGGCCCGGCCGATCACCCGGCCGGGCGAGACCCTGCGCCTGACCACCTGGATGCTCGATGCCGGCGACCGCCCGGCCGCCCCGCTGGCGGTAAAGGCCGCCTTCGAGGCGCTCGGGTTCCTCGAGCCCGAACTGGCCACCCGTCTCGCGACCATCGCAGTCGAGGATGATCCCAGCTATCCGAGCCTCTTCGCGTTGGCCGAGGTGCGCCGGATCGCGGGCGACGTGGAGAACGCGGCGGTGTGGTTCGGGCGGGCCTTCGATCGAGCATCGGCCGACCACGAACTCCGCGAAGTCTCCATGGCGCTGGCCCAGCTGCACGGGTTCTACCTGGGCGATCCGGCCAGCGCAGTCGCGGTGCTCGAGCAATCGGCCAACCGCATGTCCACCCGGGCCGAACGGCTGAACGTCGAGATCGAACGAGCCCTCTTTGCATCGATGCTCGGCCGGTACGAGGACGTCTTGCTCGCGGCTCGAGAAGTCCTACGTGAACCCGATGTCGAGGAGGGGCTGGCCTGGAACGCCCTGACGAATCTCACTTGGGCGCAGGCCCAGCTCACCGACCTCGAAGCGATCGACGCCAACCTCGCCGCCGGTCTCGAGCTGGTCGCCACCCAGCCTCCGGAGCGCATCGCCGAGGTCGATCTGCTGCACGCGGTCCGGGTCAACGTTCGGATGGAACAAGGGCGACTCGCCTCGGCGCTCGATCACGCCGAGGAGTTCGGGCGTTCGGGTGCACCGGCCGGCCTCACCGCGTTCTCCGCAGCCAACGTGGCCTGGATCGGCGGTGATTCGGCCCTGGCCCGCACCCTCACCGAGGAAGCCCTCGATCATCTCCGAGCCTTCGACGCGTTCAATGCGCTGCCGTTCACGCTGGGTTTCGATGCCTGTGTGGCGTACGCGGCCGGCGACATCGACCGGGCCGACGCCGCCGTTGCCGAAGCGATTGCGCGCGACGGGCTGGGCGCCACCTGGGGGCAGATCTGGATCGGGCGGGCCCAGGCGTGGGCCCACGCGGCAGCCGGCCGCATCGAAGCAGCCATCGAAGCTGCGCTCGCGGCCGGCGAGATCGGTATCGAGACGACGCACTACGGCTGGGCGCAGCTCGCGCTGCACGATGCGGCGATCTGGGGTGGGGGAGCGGTGGTGGCCGACGCATTGGACCGTGCCGCAGCTCGCCTCCACGAGGCTCCGCTGATGGCGGCCATGGTCGAGCACGCCCGCGCCCTCGCCGATGACGACGTCGATCGGTTGACCGAGCTCGGCGATCGATTCGGTGATGCCCTCGCCATTCGCTTCCAGGCCGCGACCTGGTCCGGCCGGGCGGCCCGAATCGACGACCCCGTCGAAGCCGCCCTACTCGCCACGCGCGCCCGCATGATGCTCGGGCCGGCGGGCTTGCCCGCGGCCGCGGCGAAGATCGGCGTGGCCGGTCGGCGACTCGAGGTCGCCGAACTGGCGATGGCCGGGGCCTCGAGCAAGGAGATCGCCGACGCGCTGTTCCTCTCGACCCGAACGGTGGACAACCACCTCCGGGCCGTCTATCGCACCCTCGGCATCAGCGGCCGCACCGACCTGGCCGACGTACTCGGCGGTCGGTGAGCCGGATGTAGCGCGCTACGTGGGCAGCGCGGAGCGGAGCGAGCGGAGCACCGGGCGAGGGCTTGCCCGAGCTCGGCAATGAACAATTGGAGCGGGCGACGAGAATCGAACTCGCATCATCAGCTTGGAAGGCTGAGGTTCTAGCCGTTGAACTACACCCGCGTAGCAGCAGCCACGATATCGGCAACCCTGCGGGTTGCTCCGAGTTGCTCGGCTGCGCCTCGCAACGTCGCCACCGGGCATTCGGGTGCGTCGAGCGAGCGTAAGCGAGTGAGACACCGGG
>JABDJW010000433.1 GCA_013002375.1 Acidimicrobiales bacterium
GACTGGAGCGATGCTGTATCAAGACGACGCGCCGATCGGCAAAGACGACATCGGCGCCGATTGCCCGATCGAAGGCGTGCCGCAGGACCTTCCCGCCGACCTCTCGGCCGAAGCCGCCGCCAAGCTCGAAGAGCTCCAGCCCGAGATCATCTGCGACTTCCGGGCCGGCCGCATCGACGAGATCCCCGAGGGCGTGGTCGCCGCCCTCCCCGAGAGCGTGCAGAACATCATTCCCGACAGCCTGGTGGCCAAGGCCGGCGACAACCCCACGCTGGCTCTGATCCTCGTCATCGTCGGCATCTTGAGCGTCTTCGGTGCCATCTGGGGCGCGATCAAGGGCTTCTTGAAGATGGCGCTGATCCTCGGTGTCATCGCGGTCGCCGCCTGGATCTGGTACTTCAACGGCGGCGGCTGAGGTCAGTCTGCCGCTTCAGCGGCCGTGAGCGGCCAGGGTCGTTCGCGCTCGACGGCCAGGGCGACATCGAAGAGCAACGCGTCGCGGTGATGCTGGGCCAGCACCTGCATACCGATCGGCAGGCCGTCGATCGTGCCGGCCGGAATCGACACCGCCGGGTTGCCGTAGACATTGCTGATGATCGTCAGCCCGCCCATCGTCACCAGATCCGGATCGCGTTCTGCGGCCCGCTCGATCAGCGAGTTCGGCAGACCCGAGAACGCCGAGCTGGCGGCCCGGGCCACACCCATCACGCCCCGCAAGGCGAAGCGTCCAGGCTTCGTGGCCAACAACTCGCCCAACTTGTTCGGCGCACTCGTCGTCCACTCGGCGGCGAAGGCCGGCCCGGGATTGGTGGCCGCGATGATGAGATCGACTTGATCGAACGCGGCGGCCATGGCCCGGTTCGACTCGATGCGCATGAGCTCGGCCTTGGCCGATGTGCGGAGGTTGAACAGCGATTGCGACATGTAGAGGCCGGCGGAGATCTCATCGGTGAGATCGCCGGCACAGCCGGGCCAGAGGTCGCCGAGATCGGCGAGCAGGGTCGCCATGTTCCCGATCATCCACTGGGCGGCCAGGTTGGGCAGATCCAAGTCGATGTCGACCGCCACCATGCCGTGCTCACGAATGAGCAGGTCGGCCTGGTCCCGCAGATGGTCCTCCACCCCCGGATCGAGGGTGACCCCGCCGAGCGCCGGGATGACGGCGACCCGCAGACCCTTCAGATCGTGAGAACCGAGTCCCGCTTCGAAGCTGGGGTGGGCAACCAGACTGGTCGGGTCGGTGTTGTGGAAGCCGCCGCACACATCGAAGTAGCGGGCCGCATCGCGCACCGAACGAGCCACGTTACCCAGCACCACCGTGTTGGGAATCATGAACGCCTTCGGCCCCCGCGGGATGCGCCCGAAGGTGCCTTTCATCCCGAGCAACCCGGTGTAGCCCGACGGTATGCGGATCGATCCGCCACCATCACCGCCGGTCGCCAGCGAGACCAGGCCCCCCGCCACCGCCGCCGCCGAACCACTCGACGATCCACCGACGGTGCGATCGGGGTTCCAGGGGTTCCGGGTGACGCCGTTGAGCTTGGTGATGCTGACGTTCAGGCCGCCGAACTCGCTGGCCGTCGTGAGGCCGACCGGCACCACGCCGCCCCGCTCGAACAGACGCTCGATGTGGGTGCTGGTGAAATCGGCGACGCGATCCTGAAACACCAATGAGGCCTCGGTTCGCGGCCAGCCGTCGACGATTTCCAACTCCTTCACGCCGGTCGGCACGCCTCCGAAGGGCAACTGAACGTCGGCCGACTCCGCCGCTTGGCGGGCCCGTTCGACATCGAGGAACGAGAACGCATTCAGATCGGACGCCTCGATCGCTTGGATCGTGGCATCGACCTCGTCGACCGGCGAGCGTTCGCCGGCCCGAAACGCCTCGACCAGTGAGCACGCGTCGCCAAGCCAGGGATCCATGAACGGCGACGGTAGACGACACCACCGATAGGCCTCGAACCGGTCCGCTCGGTACCGTTCGAAGCGGGGGTGAAAGAACTTCGCGAAAAGTGCAGGGAAATCGACCGGTCGGGACTTGTACCGGTATCGAAGCCGTATTCGCGACCAGAGGTATGCATGACCGCACGGAGTTCTCGAGATCGCGCGCCCAGTCGCCGATCCGCACCCAGGACACGTTCGCGGACTGGTACCAGACCGTGCGCGAGCCGTTGGTGCGGGCGCTAGTCGTGCGCTGCGCGGGCGATACCGAGCTGGCGGCCGACTCGGTCGACGAGGCCTTGGTGCGGGCCCTCGAACGCTGGAACCGGGTCGGCCAGATGGATTCCCCCGAGGCCTGGACCTACCGGGTGGCCAGCAACCTGGTGAGCCGCCACTACCGGCGACGAGGCGGCGAGAAGCGGGCGTTGGCCCGGCGCGGCCCGCTCCCCGATCATGTCGCTCCGGCCGAACCCGACGGCTTCTGGCCCATCGTGGCCCAGCTCAAGCCGCGCGAGCGCGAAGCGCTGGCGCTGCGTTATGTCGTCGGCTTCTCCGAGGCCGAGGTCGCCCGAGCGCTCGATATGGCGCCCGGTAGCGCGTCGGCGCTGCTCAGTCGGGCTCGGGCCCGCCTCCGCGAGCTCCTGCCTGACCAGCCCGAAGGCACGGCGTCATGAGCGGCCGCGAGACCGACCGCCTGATCGAGGCCGCCTTTGACGTGCCGCTGCCCACCGCGCCCGGCATCGGCGAGCTCACCAACCGGGCCAGGAGACGGCGGCGGGTGCGGCATTCC
Organism: Acidimicrobiales bacterium; assembly: GCA_013002375.1. GTDB lineage: Bacteria > Actinomycetota > Acidimicrobiia > Acidimicrobiales > SHLQ01 > JABDJW01. Next base: position 2,732 of record JABDJW010000433.1, read on the forward strand.
GTGATGGCACTCGCCGCGGTGGCGATCGTCGGCGCCGGTCTCGCCGGTGCCCTGCAGCTGCAGGGCGACTCCGGCCTACCGGTCGCGACCCCGCTGGTCGACCCGGTCGATCCGCCGGTCGTCGACGCGCCCCCCGAGGAAATCCAGCGGGTCGAAGAGTGGGTCTGGGTCGACGACATCGGCATGACTGCCCGCGACGGCACCGATACCGGGTACGTGCTTCGCGAATTTCCGGACGCAACCAGCCTGGTGATCTACCTCGACGAGGGGTCGATCTGCCTCGATGCCAACACCTGCCCGGCCAGCACGGCCGGCTTCGGACTCGAACGAGCTCGGCAGGAGTTCATCGAGAACCCCGACGGCCGCGGCGCGCTCTTCGACCTGACCGGCCCGGACAACCCGTTCTCGGCCTGGCACGCCGTCTTCGTGCCGAACAGCACCCACGATCTGTACAGCGGCCAAAACCCCTCCGCGAACATACCGGGGGTCACGACGCCCCAGGCTCTGGTCGGCGCGACCAACCTCGAAGCACTGGTCGCCGATCTCACCCTGCGGCTCCCCGAGGTCGACCGGGTGGTGTTCGCCGGTAGCGGCGCCGGCGGGTTCGGCGTGCTGTTGAACTACGCCACCGTCGCCGACGCCTACCCCGACATCGCCGTCACCGCGCTGATCGACTCCGCCTTCCTTCCGCTCAGCAACGACCTGCTTCCCGCCTGTCTGCTCAATCAGGTCACCACCGCCTGGCGCCGGTCCTTGCCCGACGACTGGGATGCGTTGGTGACCGTGCCGACCAGCCAGCGGCTCGGCGGTCTCTACGAGTACGCCAGCAACCGATATCCCGAGGCCAGCTTCGGTCTGCTCTCGACGGTGCACGATGCCGAACTCCGGGCCGCCCTCGGCCGCGGCACCGATGCCTGCACGCGCGCCGAGCCCATTCCCGAGGCCGTGTACGAGGCCGGGCTGCGAGACCTCGACGCCCACTTCGAAGCGCTGCCGAACTGGGAGATTCTGGTCGTGGCCGGCACCCACCACGGCTTCCTCCGCTCGGCCGAACGACCGCTCACCGAACGAAGCCAGGAGATCGTCGATTGGATCGACGACCTGATCAATGCCTGACCCCCTAACCAATCGCTCCCAGACCGATCACGAGATGCTCACGAGTGTTCGCGACGGTTGGAAGCCAGTTCACCCAGAAAGAACCCGATGACCAACTCCAGCACCACCGACCGGTCGCCGACCACGGAAGCGACACCCGCAGCGACACCGACGCCGGCCGTGACCACGCGTCGGGCGCTGCTCCAAGCGCCCTGGCAACGGATCGCCATGATCGCCGCCGGCGCGGCGGGCGCGAGCGCAGTGCTGGCCGCGTGCGACGTCGTCGATGCGCCCTTCGATCGGTCGACCCATCTCGCCCGCCGGGCCACGTTCGGGGCCACCCCGGACACGATCGCCGCGATCGCCGCCGATGAAGCCGGCTGGCTGCAGGCCCAGCTCAATCCTTCGACGCTCGATACGACGGCCCTCGACGCCAAGCTGGCCAGCCTGCCCGCGCTCAGCCTCACGCCGACCGAACTGATGACCACCTACCCGGACAACGCCACCAGCTTCGAGGCCGGCCTGCAGCTGCCGGTGGCCTGGCTCATCCGTGCGGTCGAGAGCCCGGCGCAGCTCTTCGAGCGCATGGTCGAGTTCTGGAACGACCACTTCAACGTTCCGACGGAAGCCCGGTTCAGCCGACTCATGAAGATCGCCGAGGACCGACTGGTGATGCGGACCCACGCCCTCGGGCGGTTCAAGGATCTTCTGGCCGGATCAGCATCGAGCCCGGCCATGCTCGACTACCTCGACAACCGTTTCTCGATCGCCGGCAACCCGAACGAGAACTACGCCCGCGAGCTTCTCGAACTCCACACCATGGGCGTCGACGGCGGCTACACCGAAGCCGACATCGTGAACACCGCCCGCCTCCTGACCGGCTGGTCGGTCATCGGCCCTCTCGGCCTCTTCTTCTTCCGCGTGAATCAACACGACACCAGCCCGCTCAGCATCATGGGGTGGAACCGCCCGACCGACACGGACTACCTCCAGCACGGGTTCGACTTCCTCGACTGGCTGGCCATGCGACCGGAAACTGCGACGTTCGTGTGTCGCAAGATCGCCCGGCGGTTCGTCTCCGACATGCCGTCGCAGGCCATCGTCGATGCCATGGCGGCGACCTGGCTGGCCAACGATTCCCAGATCGCGCCGGTGCTCCAGACGATGTTCGCCCACCCCGACTTCGACGCCGCGGCCGGCACGAAATTCAACCGGCCACTCGACTACATGTTCGCTCGCTTGCGGGCGGTCCAAGCCGACGTGCAACCGATCACCGACATCACCATCCTGCAACCGTTGGCCCAGCTGCTCGGCGGCCTCGGGCAGATTCCATTCCAGTGGCCGGCGCCAAACGGGTACCCCGATGTCGAGGGGGCCTGGCGCAACACCGGTGGGTTGTTGAATCGCTGGAATCTGGTCGGCGACCTCCTGGCCAACAACTACCCGGTCATCTCGTTCGATCCGACGTATCTGACCGCCCCCCTGACCGGCCTGACCGCCCCCGAGATCTTCGACTCGCTCGCCATGACGCTGCTGCAGCAGCCGACGACGGCCGCGGGCCGAGGCCTGCTGCTGACCCAAACCGCGTGGTCCGAGACCACCGTTCCGTCGCAACTCGAGCTGACCGAGAAGCTTCCCTTGATCGTTTTCATCCTGAAGGCGTCGCCCGATGCCATGTACCGCTAGGACCACCATGCTCGAAAGAACCGCACACCAAACCTCGGAGCCCGCCACTCCGGCTCGACCCACCACAACCCGGCGCCGGGTGCTCCAGGGCGGCGCCGCCGGCGCAGCCAGCTTGGCGTTGGCCCCAACCCTCATGAGCACGGCGAGTGCCGCCGCCCGCATCCAGACCGGCAACGGCCGACTCGTGGTCGTGTACCTCCGGGGCGGAGCCGACCATCTCAGCATGGTCGTGCCCTACACGGATCCGAACTACTACGCGGCGCGCCCGACCATCGCGGTCGACGCGGCAGAGGTACTCCCCCTCGACGCGCAGTTCGGATTCCACCCGGTGATGACCGGCCTCCACGCGCTGTACGGAGCCAACCGGCTCGCGGTCGTCGTGGGGGCCGGGAATCCCACCGGTGACCGCAGCCACTTCGTGGCCCAGGATCTGTCCGAATACGCGACCGCCCAACTCCAGGACGCATCGACGGGCTGGCTGGGCCGGTACCTCAACGACACGACCGGCAGCTCGATCTTCCGCGCCTTGACGGTCGACAACAACGTGAGCCTCAGCCTGCGCGGCTTCCCGGCCCTCGGGATCGCCAGCCTGGCCAACTTCGGCATCGGCGGGCTGACCGGTTTCAACGCCGGCTACGACGGCGCGCTGGCCGCCACCTACTACGGCTCGGAACCGATCGAGAGCACCGGCACCGCAGCGCTCAATGCCGCCGCCGCGGTCTCGAATGTCCCGAGCACCATCGTCGACCCCGGGCTGCAACCGTTCGCCGACGCCGCGGCGTTGCTCGATGCCAACCTGGGCATCGAAGTCATGACCATCAACCTCGGCGGCTGGGACACCCACGAAGGGATGGGAGTGACCGCCACCGGACAGATGCGCAACTTGCTCGAGGGCCTCGACTCCTACCTGGCCGGCTTCCAGGCCGACCTCGACGGCCGCGGGCTCACCGACGTCACCACCGTCGTCGTGACCGAGTTCGGGCGGCGGGTGGCCGAGAACGGCAGCGGCGGCACCGACCATGGGTGGGCATCGGCGATGCTGGTGATGGGCGGCGCGGCCAACGGCGGCGTGTACGGCACCCTGCCGGCGCTCACGCCGGCTGCCATCGGCGCCCGCGGCGATGTGCCGGTAAGCGTCGATTTCCGCCACGTGCTCGGCTACCTCGCCGGCACCGTGTTGGGCCACCCCACCCCCGGCGCGCTCTTCCCCAACTTCACCTACTCCCCCCTCGGCGTCGTGAGTTGACCGCCCTCCCGGGTGTCAGACACCTGCCTCATCAGCCACACGAACCACGGCAGCCTCAAATCGACACAGCAGCAACACCCGAACTACGTTCGCGAATCCGTACCTGGAAACGAGTCACCGTGAAGGGATGAGCAACCATGTCGGTACGACGACTTCCCCCCTTCTGGCGCGTCCGGCGCGCCCGATGGCGCCCGGTCGCGTTCGTGCTGGCATTGGCCGCGTCCGGTTCCGTGCTCGGCCTCGGCACCGCCATCGCCCAGGTCGAAAACCAGGCGCCGATCGGCAAGTTCAACCTCATCTCGATCAACAATGCCCCGGAGACCGCGACGCCGAACGTGGTCGTGCGGGGATTTGCCCTCGACCCCGACAGCACCGCATCGATCGCGGTCCGGGTATTCCGCAACGACACCCGCCTCTACTCGATCACCGCCAACAAACCCCGACCGGCCATCGGCGCCAAGTACGACCTCGGACCCGACCACGGCATCACCACCGTGGTGCCACTGGTGCCGGGCACGAACGAGATCTGCATCGAGGCGCTCGATGTCGACTTCACCGCGCCGACCGCTTGGCTGGGTTGCCGCACCGTCGTCGTGAGCGATGTGCCCATCGGCGAGGTCGACCCGATCCAGACGACGAGCGGAACGAGCCGTTCCCTGATCATCTCCGGCGTCGTGCGCGACAGTGAATACAACGGACGGGTCGGTGTGCACATCTACATCGACGGCACGTACGCCGGCGCGGCCGCGACCGCCCGCCGCACCTCACGTTTCATCACCCAACTCCCGGCCGAGCCGGGCACCCACGAGGTCTGCCTCTGGGCCATCGCCACCCCGCCGGTGAGCCTCGGGTGTCAAGACGTCAGCGTCCCCGACCAGGAACTCGGGGGCAGCGCGTTGCCGGTCGGCTCGATGAACCCCACCCGATCGCCCGGCACGATTTCGGTGGCCGGCTTCGCGGTCGACGCCGACACGATCGATCCGGTGCGGGTGCGGTTCGAGGTAAACGGAGCCACTCGGGCGGCGATCTACGCCCGGCGCATCAACACCTCGCTGCACGAACGTTTGGGTCGGGGCGACCGCCACGCCTATCGACTCACGATGCAGGTACCAGCCGGCCAACACGAGCTGTGCGGGTTCATCGCCGACGCCGACACCGACGCCGAACGGGCCCTCGGTTGCCGCACGATCACGGTGCCCGACTAGCCACCCCGAACAGGAAATGGACAGCACAAAGAACTGAGGGAGGGGGTGAGTGGCCCCCTCCCTCATCTGTTCTGTATCGGTACTACCGCCGGCTACTCGCGGGCGAGGTACCAGTCAGCGTTGGGCACAACACACGATCCCGACGCTTCGTCGTAGGCGAACTCCTCACCCAACTCACACGGCCAGGTGAAGGTCATGGTCTGGAAGGTGTTCGGCGTGCTGCCCTTACCCGGCTCCAGCGAGGCCACCAGGCCGTTGTTGACATCGACCGGGCCGAGGTTGGCCATGGCGTCGTAGATGTCCTGGCGGGTCGGGTTGTCGCCGGCGTCATAGATGGCCCGGGCGATGATCCGGAACTGGGCGCAGACACTGGCCACCATGCCCGACGGCGAGTTCTCCTCTTCGTTGAGCACGTCGTATTGCGGGCCGCCTTGACCGGCGTAGGTGTCGAGGCACAGCTGGTTGAACGCCGGGACCTCGTAACCCGGAAGCCGGAAGTTGCCGGTGGCCTGACCATGGGTCAGCCAGGCGCCGTTGTACAGTGCCGCCGCATCAGGGCCGCCGTTGGCCGAGACCTTCGAGGCCACCAGGTCGGTGGCCTGGCTGTTGAAGTTGCTGTTGAAGAACATGGCATCGCCGGGCTCGAAGCCCTGCACGGCCATTTCCGATACCAGACCGGGCAACGACAACACGTTGAGCGCACCGAAGACGGCGTCGACGCCTTCGTCGAACATGTTCGACGCTGCTTCGGACACGCCTTCACCACAGGTGGTGCCGCCACCGCAGCCCAGGGTCTCGCGAACCGTGACGGTGTAGCCGAGCTCCTCGAGGGTGGCGACGAGGGCGCCGTCGACCGTCTCGGGCTGACCCGGGCTGTCCTGGCCGATGACCGCGATGGTCTTGCCCTCGAGCAAGCCGTCGGCGTGCAGTTTCTCGACCATGAACCGCATGCTCTCGCTCTGGCTCTGATCGAGGGTGACCGCCCGGCCTTCGGCCCGCTCGTAGTAGTCATCGGGCAAGCCGGTGGTGCCGATGAAGGCGGTGTCGTGTTCTTCGACGACGCACAGCACCGCGGGGCCGACGAAGCCGGAGCTGCTCATGGTGATGACCGCGTTGCGGTCCTCGGTGGCCTCGAGGCAGTTGGCGTTCTGGTCTTCGAGCACCGTTTGGGTGATCGGGCTGTACGAACTGCGCTCGAGCTCGAGCATGCGGCCGCGGATACCGCCGCAGTTGTCGTTGATCTCAGCCACGAAGGCGTCGAACATCGCCTCGACATCGCCGACCTCGACACCGAAGCCGAACTGGATGAGATCCTCCAGCTGCTGACGCAGCTGATGAATCTCGATGCCGTCCGCAGTGATGCCCGGGTCGGTCGCCTGGCGATCGGCGGCTGCTTCGTGGGGCAGGCAGAACGCATCCATCGACTGGAACGGATGAGAACGATCGAATGTCGCCTGAAAGTCATTGAACAGATCGCCGCGGGGATCGGTGATCGTGCCCGAGCCCGGTGCCGACGTGGTGCCCGGATCGTCGGTCGTACCGGGATCCTCGGAGGTGCCCGGGTCGTCGGTCGTACCGGGATCCTCGGTGGTGCCCGGTTCCTCGGTCGTCGCGGTTGCGGTGTCGTCGTCGTCGGATTCACCCGAACAGGCGCCGGCCAACATGGCCAGCGCCCCCAGGACGGCGACGAGTCGCCACCAGCGGCTCGCGAACTTCGTACTCGAATCAGATTGCATGTGCAGTCCCCTCCTCGGTTCCACATCGATGTCGACATCGATGGGCGTTTCTGACGAATCGTCAGAAACAGCCCCCGGTACCGTATCGCATCACATCGCCAACGAACCGCCACGGCGCGGATTCGGAACATCGCCGCATTTGTTCGACAGGCGTCACACCGACAACAATGCGGGACAGCCAAAGGCAGCAATGCCGAACCAGTTGGGGGACATCGGTGGCAGACGAAACCAAGAACGCCGCGTCACTCGCCGCGGCGGTCATGGCCGAGGAGTCGAAGCGGCACGCCGAACAATCTGCACGCGACGCCGAGACCATCCTCCCCGACGATCTGCTCCCGGGTGTCGGCGACGAGGAGATGACCCTCAAGGAAGCCATCCGGGTCGGTGGCTTCTCGATGGTCTTCTTCATGTTCCTGCTGAACGTGATCGACGACATCCCCCGAGCCACGCGCGTGGTCGCGCCCGACATTCAAGAGACGTTCGGCATCTCCGACACCGCCCTCACCGGCGTGTTGTCGTTCGGTGGTGTCGCCCTCGTGCTCGGTGCGGTGCCGATGGCCAGCCTGGCCGATCGCATCAAGCGGGTCGTGATCATCCCGTGGGCGTCGTTCTTCTGGGCGGTTGCGATGTTCATCAGCGGGCTCGTGACCCATCCGTTCCAGCTGTTCTGGAGCAACGCCGCAGCCGGCGCCGGTCAGGCCTACCGCATCCCGGTCTCGAACTCGTTGCTCACCGACTCATACCCGGTGCAGGCCCGCAGCCGCATCTTCGCGCTGGAAGGGGTCGGCCGCCCGCTGGGCCAGCTGCTCGGCCCCCTCGTGGTCGGCGGCACCGCGGCGATCGCCGGCAACTACACCGACGACGGCTGGCGCTGGGCGTTCTACATCCTGGCCATCCCACCGATCATCGTCGGTCTGGCCAGTTTCGTGCTGAAAGAACCCCGCCGCGGCCAGTTCGACCAGGAGGCGCTGTTCGGCGAGACCCTCGACGAGGGCGAAGCCGATCTCCCCGTCTCCACCTCGCAAGCCTTCGCCCGGCTCAACAAGGTGCGCACGTTCTACTACCTCGCCGTCGGCGTCGGTGTGCTCGGTTTCGCGCTGATCGCGGTTCCGTTGCAGTTCAACCTCCTGCTCGAGGACAAGTACAACATGGACGCCCTCGAGCGGGGCATCGTCGAGTCTCTGATCTGGGTCATCACCATCCCGCTCCTGCCGTTCGTCGGCCGCATCTTCGACAACAAGTTCCGTGAAGACCCACCGGC
>JABDJW010000015.1 GCA_013002375.1 Acidimicrobiales bacterium
GACCAGAGGTCCCAGGGGTGGCTCCAGTTGCCCCGCCGGCTCTGGATCAGCCGGACGGCGAACGTGCGGCCGGCCAGCGCCTGGGCCTGCAGCGCATCGAGCGGCCACGACGCCGGCATCTCGCCGAGGCCGTAGAGGTACTCCTCGACCGACATCGACGCCACCGACAGGTCGATGTTGCCACCGGTCGCGGCCCGCAGCCGGAATCGGCCGTACTGGTATCGGTTGCCCGTCTCGGCCACGCCGACCGGTACGCGGCCGTTGCCGCGCGCTTGTACGCCCATCTGGTTCTTGGGGCACACCGGCTGTTGGTCGCCACCGCAGACCGACTTGTCGTTCACCCGAATCACATAGGCGCCATCGGCCCGGGCGATGCGGACCGTGTCGCCGTTCTCGGCCTCGGCGATCGTGGTCTGGCCGCCCTTGAGGGCAATGGGCCCCTCGGGCCGGAAGGTGACCGCGCCCGTCTTGATGAGATGGACCTCGATGTCGCCGCCGAAGTCCGTCGCCGTGATGTCGATGCCGGTGTAGTAGGCCTGCAGGATCTGGCGGTAGTTCTGGCCCGCTTCGGCTCGGCCGTACGCGCCGTACTGGCTCATGCCCACGCCGTGGCCCCACCCACCGCCGGTGATGACCACGTGCGGCTCGTCCGGTGCCGCGTAGGGGCGGATGGGTGCGGGTTCGACGTTCACCGACGGCGTCGTGTGGGCCTCGGTGAACTGTTCTTCGTCGGGGCCGTCGGCCGGGATGTCGACCGGGACATCGTCTTGGGCGGCGGCCGGGCTGACCACCAGCGTGGTGGCCACGGTCAGCAGCGCGGTGAACAGTGCTGTTGGCAGGGCCGAGAAACGGGTGCGGGATGAACCAATGCAGGAGAGAGCGAACATGGTGGGAGCGTGCGAGCCTGACCTCGGGAGCGCGGAGTGCGCCAAGTGCAGATCCGCCCGCGGCGAAAAACCTTAGTGTCGGGCTCGGCCGAACGCTAGGGCACCACACGATTTGTCCTCGCCCTCCTACCCTCCGCTACTACAGTCGGCATCTAATGGATCCCGATGGACCAACGGAGCCCGAAGCAGACTTGGCCGAGCTGCGCGCCGAGATCGACCGTCTGCGAGACCTCTGCGCCCGGGCTGAAGCGGCGGTCGGTGTGGCCGAAGCTGAAGCTCACGCGTTGAGAGATCAGCTGGCCGCTGTCACCGCAGAGCGTGATGCCGCGATCCACGCCCGGAATGTGGTGGCGGCCGATGCCGGCGCCGCCTCGTCGCCGGCGGGTCTGGCCGGTCGGTTGCGGTCGAAACTCGGTCGGTGAACCCATCGCGCAAACCCCGGGTCTTGCTGGTGCTGCACAACGGTGGCGGCCCGGTTGAGCTCCACACCCGAAGTCTGGCCGAAGGCGTCAAGGACGACATCGAGCAGTTCATGCTCAAACCCGACGATCAAATGCTCGAACTGTGGAAGCACCAGAACGAGCAATGGGAGATCGTGCAGCGATGGGAGCGCGATCGATCGTGGGACATTCGGCGAGCCCGTGATCCACAGATCAAGGCCGTGACCGAGCAGGTCCTGCGCGAGCGCAACATCGATCTCGTCCATGTGCAACATCTTCGGGGCCACACCCTCGACGTGCTCGAGGTGCCGCGATCGCTCGGCGTACCGGTCGTGCTCAGCGTGCACGATCACTATCTGGCTTGTCCGAGTTACCAGCTGCTCGATCAGTCGTGGCAGCAGTGTCGGGGTACCTGCACGCCGGGGGAGGGTTCGTGCCAGCTGGGCACCTGGTTCGATGGCTCGGTGCCGCTCAAACATCGGTTCGTTCACCTGTGGCGGCGCGAGAATGCTTCGGCCCTGGCCGGCGTCGATCGCATCGTCGTGCCCGATCCCGTCACCGACGCGCAGCTGCGGGAGGTCTATCCGGACCTCGACCGGATCGAGGTCGCGGCGACCACCTACGACACCGGGCGACCGCGGGTGGTCTGCCGATTCCCGGCCGGCGACGAGCCGGTACGCCTGGTCGCTTTGGGCGGTCTTCCCGCGACGCGCGGGCTGGGCGCGATCTACGCGGCACTCGGCGCGGCTGACGGACAACTCACCGTCGACGTGTTGGGTGAACTCGGTTCGGCCGTGATGTCGCGCCACACGTACGAGGCCGGCCAGCCGTATCTGCGCCGGCACGGTGACGTCGATCGCGCGCAGCTCGCGCCGACGCTGGCCTCGATCCGTCCCACGTTCGCCGTGGTGTGGCCGATGTGGGACGACCCCTCGGCCCAGGGGGTGATCGACGCATGGGCGCACGGCATACCGGTCGTGGTGCCTGATCGTGGGGCGCCAGCCGTCCTCGTTCGGGAGTACGGCGGTGGTGTGGTCGTCGATGCCGACCCGACACGCAATGACGGGGCTTTGTTGGCCGAGGCGGCCTTGCATTACGGCCGCAACCGCAGTGCGTATGATCGTCTCGCGGCACGGGCCTCCGTGCCGGCCCCGTACTGGCCTGCAGCCGCGGCAGCGGCCTGGGTCGAGCGCTACCAGCGACTGATCGAAGCGTCCTCCATGGCAACCATCACATGACCTCACCACCATTCTTCATCCTCGGTTGCGTGCGCTCGGGTACCACCATGTTGCGCGACCTGCTGCGCTCGGTGCCCGACCTCTGCTGCCCGGAGGAGACTCACTTCTACCGGTGGGCCCACCCCTTCGCGACGCCGCAGTTCAAGCACCAGTACGTGCACAACAAGGTGCTGGCCAAACACCGCGAGCTCGACGGTGTGACCGACGACGACATCGCCAAGTTGTTCCACAACACCAAGAGCCGGGCCGAGTTCTTCGACGGCTACATGCAGCGGTTCATCGCCGCCCAGGGGCTGCCGCCGGAAACCCGCTGGTTCGACAAGACCCCCCAGAACGTCTTCGGGGCCCACCTGCTCGGTTTCGACTACCCCGACTCCAAGTTCGTGCATCTGTACCGCAATCCCCGCAATGTCGTGGCCAGCCTCAAGAAGGGGGTGGTGATGCACGTGGAGAACCCGGTGGCCGGGGCCAACTACTGGCGCGAGTCCGAGCTCATGGCCGCCTCGTTCGAGCGGGCCAACCCGGGCCGGATGTTGTCGGTCAGCTACCGGGAGCTCACCAACGATCCCCGCACCCATCTCGACGCCATCTGCTCGTTCATCGATATCGCCCCGCTGGCCGACGATGTCGTCGCCACCGTGTCTCCGGAAAAAGATGGCTACGCCGAAGTGCTGGACGAGCGCGAGGTTGCACTGGTCGACGAGATCTGCCGACCGGCCATCGCCGAGCTCGGCTACGTCTTCTCGTCGGGTCGCTAGTTGGCGTCTTTGGGGGATGGGTCGGAGGCGCCGAGTTCCCAGGCCCCTTCGAGGTCGACCACCTTCTTCTCGACCAGCTCGGGCAGCGGGCGGATCGGCAGCGGGCAGCGGCGGCTGGCCACCACCCGTTCGCCGGCGCCAGGGTCGCCGGTCAGTACCTGTAGCTCGATGGCGTATTGGCCCGGCCCGATCGGCAAGGTGGGGATGTCGTAGCGCAGCGTGCCGGAGCCCTCGAGCGGGCCGCCGACATCGCGATCGTGTTCGGTGCCCAGGAACATCGGACCGTCCTGGTGGTGCACCCGCAGCCGGAGGCGGGCGTCGGGTACCGGTTGCTCGAAGGTGTAGGCGCCCCGCACGGTGAGCGGTGCCCCGGTGTAGCCCATCACCACGCCGTCCTCGGAGCTGGCCTCGAGGTGGGTGATCGGGTTGTCGGCGTCGAAGTGCTGCTGGAAATCGGGCAGGCCGCTGGCGCCGGTCATGAAGTCGCGGAACCGGCGGATGACCTCCCGGGAGGGACCGGTGATCTGGGGTTCGCCCTCGTGCAACCACATGATCTGATCACACATCTGCTCCATGATCCCGAGGTTGTGGCTCACCAGAACGATGGTGACTCCCTCGGATCGCATGCGGCGCAGGTGATCGAGGCACTGTTTGGCGAATCCGACGTCGCCGACCGCGATGATCTCGTCGGCTAGCAGGATCTCCGGATCGAGGAAGACCGACACCGCAAAGCCGAGCCGGGCCCGCATGCCCGATGAGTAGATGTTGACCGGGTTCTCGATGAATTGGCCGATGTCGGCCAGGGCGATGATGTCGTCGACGACTTCATCGACCTTGTCGCGGGCGATGCCCATGACCGCCGCGTTCATGTAGATGTTCTCGCGGCCCGAGAGGTCCGAGTGGAAGCCGGCACCGAGCTCGAGGAGGGCGGTCACCCGCCCGTTGACATCGATGTAGCCGCCCGACGGTCGGTAGACGCCACACATGAGCCGGAGAAGGGTCGACTTGCCCGAGCCGTTGCGGCCGATGATTCCCGCCATCGATCCCCGCGGAATCGCCATGCTGACGTCCTTGACCGCCCAGAACTCCTTGGGCTTGGCCCGATGGAAACCGGTCATGAGGTCCTTGATCGAGCCCGACGGGCTGGAATCGAGGCGGAACTTCTTGGAAACGCCGTGGAGATCGAGCGCCAGGCTCGTTGGCGCGGGTGGGGCCGCGCCCGCCGCTGCGGGGCCGGCCACTACAGCCCCTCGGTGGCGTCGGCCGCCTGGCGGTTGAACACGGTGAAGCCCAGGGCGAACACGCCGAGGCTGACCACCAGCAGGTACACGACATCGGTCGGGTCGGGCCAGGCGATGTCGTAGGTGATGGTGCGGGCCACGTGCACCATCTTGGCCATCGGGTTCCATTCCGCGGCCCGCTGCACCCACACGTTGCCGATGCGGTTGGTGATCATCGCAAACGGCCAGATGATCGGGGTGAGGTAGAAGAACAGCCGCAGGAAGAGGGCGTAGAGGTAGCCGACATCGCGGTAGCGCACGTTCGGTACGGCCAGCAGAAGTCCCACGCCGACACCGAACGTGACCGCGATGAACATCACGAAGGGCAGCAACAGGATCGGCAGGCCGACGTTGCCCACGGCAACGTAGAAGGCGATGAGCACGGCGACTTCGAGCAGGCTCTCGACGACGATCGAGGCGGCCATTGCGATCGCGGGCGCGGCGGCGGGGAAGTAGAGCTTCTTGCGGAGCAGGACCGAGTTCTGGAAGTCGGTCATGATCCCGAGCGAGACCTGGTTGAACAGGCCCCAGAACACCAGGCCGGAGAACAGGAAGTGGGGGAACGAATCGAGGCCGGTGGGGCTGTTGCCCAGGTTGGCTCGGTCGACGAGCAAGATGACGCCGAACACCAGGCTGTAGATCGCCAGCACGATGATCGGATTCAGCAGGGCCCAGATCCAGCCCAGGTAGCTGCGGTTGTAGGTGGTGCGCAGCTGGCGGCGGGTCAGATAGCCGATGAACGGGGCATAGTCGACCAGCTCTCTGACCGCGGCGATCGGCGAGCGGGCCCGGTTGGCCGGCGAGAACCGGATGTGGTGGGTCGAGACCGCCTTGACTTGTTCTGCCTCGCCTTTCGGCGGCACGACTTGTTCTGGCACGACTACTCCTGCACGCGGGCGCGGCCCAGCGTATTCGTCGAGCGGCCCGAGCGGGGCCAGGGGGGCTGCACCCGGGGTGATCGAGCCAAGGTGAACGAGTCGGCGTCCAGGGCCAGGTTCGGGTTGTAGGCCGGATCGTGGAGCAGTTCGTCGCCCCACCGATCGAGCATCACGTGCACCTCGGCCTCGAAGCGAGCCTGCTTCTCGGGCGTGTCCTCGGCGCCGCGGCTGACCGATTCGTGGTGGTACAGCCGAGCTTCCGGGGTCCAGATGTTGCGGTATCCGGCATGGTGGATGCGCAGGCACAGATCGATGTCGTTGAAGGCCACCGCGAGCTCGTCGGCGTCGAGCCCGCCGACCTCCTCGTAGACGAGCCGCCGCACCACCAGGCAGGCTGCGGTGACCGCGCCGACCTGGTGGGCGATCGTGAGCCGGCTGAAGTAGCCGAAGGCATCACCGGGAAACTGCTTGTGGGAGTGACCGGCCACGCCGCCCAGGCCGAGGACGACGCCGGCGTGTTGGATCGTGTCGTCGCCGTACAACAACATGGCGCCGACCGCGCCCACGTCGGGCCGCACCGCATGGCGCACCATGGCATCGAGCCAACCCGGTTCGATCACTTCGATGTCGTTGTTCAGCAGGCAGACCAAGGGGGCATCGGTCTGGCCGACCCCGAAGTTGTTGATCGCGCTGTAGTTGAACTCGTCGTCGTAGTCGAGCAACCGGAGTCGCCCGTCGGCGGCCATTTGTTCGAACGCGGCCCGCTGCTCGGGTTGATCGGTCTGGTTGTCGATCAACACGATCTCGTAGGCCGGGTAGATCGTCTTGGCCTCGATGCTGGCCACACAACGCTCCACGAGGTCGAGGCCGTTGCGGGTCGGGATGATGATGCTGACCGGTGGCGCCGGGTCGGGCCGCGGCGGGAGCGCGGTGTAGGCGGTGGGCGCAGCGGCATCGGCGACGGTCCATCCGGGTGGCAGGTGATCGGCCAGCGCTCGCTTGGCCGCGTCGGCGGGGTAGCGCTTGGCGTCGGTGGCCAACGCGGTCGAGCCCTCGATCGCGCGCCAGTGGTAGCCGACGTGGGGGATGTGCACGATGCGATCGGGGGTCGTTTCGGCGACGCAGCGCAACACCAGGTCGTAGTCCTGGCTGCCCTCGTACCCCTCCTGGAACCCGCCGACCCGTTCGATGACGTCGCGGCGGACGGTCATCAGGTGCGACATGTAGTGCTGGCCCCACAGCAGCTCGCGATTGAAGTCGGGCTTGAAGTGGGGATCGGAGCGGCGGCCGTGTTCGTCGATCTTGTCCTCGTCGGTGTAGAGCAGATCGGGCGGGGGCCGACCGTCCTCGCCGGCGCGGGTGATGGCATCGGCGACCAGGAAC
>JABDJW010000020.1 GCA_013002375.1 Acidimicrobiales bacterium
GGGTAGCAAAGTACAACCAGCTGCTGCGCATCGAGGAGGACTTGGGCGAAGCTGCGGCCTATCGAGGCCGTACCGCCCTGGCCGGTGGCGCCGCGTGAGTCGGAAATCCTCCACTCGGGAGGGATCCAAGGCGGCTGAGGCCGCGTCGCGTCGCGGCGTGAAGGCGATCGCGCCGGCGGTGGGCCGAGTCGTGCTGGTCGCCGCAGTGGCGTTGTTCTTCGTGTTGGCCTGGTTTCTGGTGGCCCGGCCGGCGGGGCAATGGGCCGACGGTCGCCAGGATGCTGCGGCGGCCCAGGCCGATCTCGAAGGGGCCGAGGCGACCAATGCCGACCTGCGGGCCCGACTCGCGGCGCTGACGACGGATCGGGAGATTGAACGGATCGCGCGGGCCGAATACGGCTTGGTGTACCCCGACGAGGAGGCCTACGCCGTGCTCCCACCACCCGAGCGCGATCTCGAGTTTTTTCACCGTTGGCCGTACTGACGTGAGCGCGGACGCCGGTCGGGTGGGCTCGCCGCTGCCCATCGAGGTGCGAGGCCTGCTTCGGACCTTCGGTGATCTCACCGCGGTCGATGGCATCGACCTGATCGTCGAAGCCGGCGAGGTCTTCGGCTTCCTGGGCCCGAACGGAGCCGGCAAGTCGACCACGGTGCGCATGCTCACCACACTGCTGCAACCGACCGCCGGCATCGCCAAGGTGGCCGGTTACGACGTCGTGGCCGACGCCAACAAGGTGCGACAGTCGATCGGCGTGGCCCTGCAGGATGCCGCCATCGATCCACTGATGACCGGCACCGAGCTGTTGCATCTCCAGGCCGTGCTCCACGGCATCAAGCGGCGCAGTGTGGCCGACCGCTCCGCCGAGATGCTGGAGCGGGTCGGGCTGACCGATGCCGGCGATCGCCGGGTCGGTACCTACTCGGGCGGCATGCGCCGGCGTCTCGACCTGGCCTTGTCGTTGATCCACCGGCCGACGGTGCTGTTCCTCGACGAACCGACGACCGGCCTCGACCCCACCAGTCGTCAGGCGGTCTGGGAGGAGGTCCGCGCGCTGAACAACGATGGCACGACGGTCTTCCTCACCACGCAGTACCTGGAAGAAGCGGACGAGCTCGCCGGTCGCGTCGCCATCATCGACGGCGGGAAGATCGTGCGCGACGGTACGCCGGGCCAGCTCAAACGAGCGGTCGGTGCTCCGACCCTTCGGGTCGATGTCGACGCGGCTCAAGTCGAGATCGCCCGGGCCGCGCTGACCGCGTTCGGCGACGAACGGCCGGCCAAGGTCAATCGGGTCGCGATCGGGCTCGAGGACGGCGCCCCGGTCATGACCGAGGTACTGCGCTCGCTCGATGCCGCCGGTGTGGTCGTCCATCATCTCGAACTCGACGAACCGTCCCTCGACGACGTGTTCGCCGAGGCCACCGGTCGCCGCCTGGAGGGTGCGAGCGACGCGGTGGCGGATTCGCCCGCCCGATGACCGCCGTGGCCGCCCCCGATGTCGGGGCCCGCGACCCGGCCGGCCCGGCGTTGGCGTTCCGGCAGACCCTGTCGCTCAGCCGCCGAGCGGTGATATCGACGCTCCGCAAGCCGGCTGCCTTCGTGCCGGGCTTGTTCTTCCCGTTGCTGATGGCGGCGGTTTATTCGTCGCAGTTCGATCGCGTCACGGCGACGCCGGGATTCCCCGAAGTCGATTCGTTCCTGCAGTTCATCCTGCCCGCGACCATTCTCCAGGGGGTGGCCTTCGGCTCGACGATCGGCGGGGTCGAGATGGCCCAGGACATCGAGTCCGGATTCTTCGATCGACTCACCTCGGCGCCGGTGGCTCGGCCCGCGATCTTCTTGTCCCGGGTCGCCGGCTCTGCGGCCTTCGCCGCCGTCGAGGCCCTCATCCTGATCGGTGTGCTCACCGCGTTCGGCGCACGGGTCAGTGCCGGGTTCGGCGGGGTCGCCGCGATCGTCGTGATCAGCGTGTTCTTGGCGGTGGCCCTCGGCGGCTTCGGCCTGGCCATCGCCATTCGCAGTGGCAACGCCGAGGTCGTGCAGGGCATCTTCCCGGCGATCTTCGCCCTCCTTTTCGTTTCGACCGCGTTCTTTCCGCCTTCGTTGATGAAGGGGTGGTTCCGGGTCATCGCCGAGGCCAATCCGGTGTCGACGGTGATCGATGCCATGCGGCATCTGGTGATCGTCGGCTGGTCGACGGCCGAGTTCGGTAAGGCCATCGCCGTGCTGGTGGCCATCTCGGCCGTCAGCCTGAGTCTGGCCTATTCGCAGTACCGGCATCGGGTGAAGGCATGACGGCGATCGCTTCGGGGCCGGTGCTGGGTGGGTTGTTGCGTCGCAGCGTGCTGCGGTTGCGCCGGATGCCGTCGGTGCTCGTGCCCGCGCTGGTGATGCCGCTGTTCTTCCTGGTCTCCTACAGCGGCTCGTTCGACGGGCTGACCAATGTCGAGGGGTACGGCACCGACAACATCGTGAACTGGATGGTCGCCTGGTCGCTGATGATGGCGGCGTCGTTCAGTGGTTCGGGGGCGAGCGGCGTGATCGGCACCGACATCGACACCGGCTTTCTCGACCGCCTCCTGATGGCTCCGTCGGACCGGTGGGTGGTGCTGGCCGGACCGCTGCTGTACTCGATGGTGCGGGCCGCGATCTCGACGACGCTGGTGCTCATCGCCGCCGCGCTCCTCGGTGCCGACTTCCCGGGCGGCGTTCTCGGTCTGCTCAGCACCTACGTGGGTTGCGCGGGGATGGCGCTGGCCATCGGTTGTCTGGGCAGCTGGGTGATGTTGGTGATGCGGGATGTACAGGCCCAGGCCCTCGTACAGTTGATGATCTTCGGCGGCACTTTCCTGTCGATCGGTCAGGTACCGGTCGACTTCATGACCGGGTGGCTGAAGGTGGTCGCCCGCTACAACCCGGTCACGTTCGTACTGCGCCTCATCCGCCAGGGATTCCTGGGCCCGGTGGCCTGGGACACGACCTGGCCCGGGTTGGTGGCGCTGGCCGGCATGACCGTGCTGTTCGGCGGGCTGGCGCTGCGCACCCTCTATCGCTACGAGAGCTGATGGGCGCTGCGGAGGTCACGGCCGTCGTGCTCGCCGTCCTCCTCGGTGGGTTGATCAAGTCGATCACCGGTATGGGGTTCCCGATCGTGGCGATTCCCGTGATCGCAGTGGTGCTGTCGCTGGAGGACGCGGTGGCGATCATCGCCATACCCAACACGATCTTCAATGCGTCGCTGGTGTTCCAGGCTCGGTCTGCGGCACCGGAGACCCGCGATCTTCCGCGCCTCGCCGCCTATGGCATCGTCGGCGCGGTCGGCGGCACCCTGCTGCTCTTCTCGGTGCCCGAAGCCGCGCTGCTGATTCCGCTGATCGTGATGATCTGGGTCTACATCATCTCGGCCCAGCAGAACCCGACTCGTCAGCTCACGCCGGCCCACACTCGACGTTGGGCGCCGGCGGTCGGCACCGCGGCGGGTGTTGCGCAGGGCGCGGTCGGCATCTCCGGGCCGATCGTCGGTGCGTGGATTCACGCCTACCGCCTGCCGAAACAGGCCGCGGTTCTCTCGGTGACCGTGTTGTTCCTGCTCACCGGTGCGGCCCAGCTCGTGGTTCTGGTCGCGGCCGGATCCTACGACCGCGACCGGTTGTTGCTGGCGGTGTTGGCGATCATTCCAATGGCGATCACGTTGCCGATCGGCGTGCGCATCCGCGACCGGATTTCGACCGATGCCTTCGGGCGGGCCGTGCTCGGCATTCTGGCGCTGTCGTCGATCGCGCTGACCTATCGGGTGTTGGCCTAGCTGGTCGGGTCCGGCGGTTCGCCCTAGCTCGGTGGTGCCGGCGGCTGCCAGGGGCCGGGATCGGTGAAGGCCGACCAGGGACCGGTGACCTCGAAGGTTTCGCCCGGAAGGCGCTGGGCACTGAAGTACATCCGGGTGCCGTCGGGGCTGAAGGCCGGGCCGCAGAGTTCGTTGGAGGGGTCGCTCGGATATTGGACGACCGGGAAGGTCGAGCCGTCGTCGCGTACCAGGACGATCTGCATGTCGTCACCGTCTTCGGCGATGTAGATCACACCCGCGTCGGAGGTCTCGAGGTTGTCGACGCCGGCGAGAATCGTATTGGTGTTGATGGTGGGGTCGTGCAGGACGTCGAGGGTGTTGGTGCTCGGCGTGTAGGCCCATACCTTGTTGTCGCCCTTGGTGGTGAAGGCAATGCGGTTGCCGCTGATGTCGATGCCCTCACCGCCGTTGAAGGCCTTGGTGTCGGGCACCTGGTAGCGGGTCTCGGTGACCGCACCGGATGGATCGCTGACCACGCCCCAGCCGATGACGCCGTTGACTTCGGTCATGGCCTCGAGCACGCCGCCGGCGGTGAGGTCGCCCCAGGTGTTCGGCGTGAACCGGTAGAGCGCACCGTCGGAGCGATCCTCGGTGAGGTAGATCTGTTGATCGGGCTCGTAGCAGGCGGCTGCTTCGTGCCAGAAGGCGCCCATTGCGGGGATCGAGTAGGCGGGAACGGCGCCGAGGGGGTCGCATTCCCAGATGAAGCCACCGGTCCATTCTTCTCCGCTGAGCCAGGTGCCCCATGGTGTGGCACCGCCGCCGCAGTTGCGGGTCGTGCCGGTGACACACGATCCGGCGTCGACGATGTTGGCATCGGCGTCGAACCGGATGTAGCCCACGCCGCCCTGGCCGATGAACAACTCCGAGTTCGAGACGTAGCTCCAGCCGCCGTCGGGTAGCGGGAAGCACGCTCCGCCGTCGGGCCAGCCGTGCCAGACGTAGTTCGTGCCTTCGACCAGCTCGCCGGTGGTGGCGACCTTTCGGCCGGTGAAGAAGGGGTGGACTCGCAGGCCCGCGTCGTTGACCTGGAGCAACTCGACGGGATCGCAGGCGCTGAGCAGGGCGGCACCGCCCAGCCAGAGGCCGGCGCTGCCCAGGGTCGAGACCTTGATGAACTTGCGACGGGTCAGTGGATCGGTGGTGGTGCTGGTGACATCAGTCATAACGCCGGAAGCTACCGCCTCGCCGCACGACTGTCATTTTCACTCATCGTGATTTTCGACGTTTCTCGTGCCCAGCTCGGGCGGCTTGCCGGCACGACCGATCAGGCCGCTGTGTCGCACCCGCGGGGCGGACGGGCTAAGTTCTCGCCTGCTGCGAACCCCCACAGAAAAGGATCGCCGGGTGCAGGTTTCGATACAGGTGAACGGGACCGATCAGTCCCACGACGTGGAGGACCGCACGCTGTTGGTGCACTTCCTTCGCGAGGCGTGTGGGCTCACCGGCACCAACATTGGCTGTGATTCGTCGTCATGTGGCGCGTGCACGGTGCATGTCAACGGCGAGGCGGTGAAGTCCTGCACGCTGCTGGCCGCCCAGATAGCAGGCGATGACGTCACGACCATCGAAGGCTTGGCCGATCAAGCCCGAGCGGCCGGTACCAGCACCGGCGATGCCGATTGGCATCCGATGCAGGAGTCGTTCCATCAATGCCACGCGCTGCAGTGCGGCTACTGCACACCGGGCATGGTGATGGCCGCGGTGTCACTCCTCGACGAAGTGCCGACACCGACCGAGGCCGAAGTGCGCGAAGGGCTCGAGGGCAACCTGTGCCGCTGCACCGGCTACCACAACATCGTCAAAGCGGTGCTCGAAGCGAGCGGAGGGGCCCAATGATCCCCGCCGCGTTCGAGTACAAGCGGGCTGCCTCGGCCGAGGAAGCGCTGGCGCTGCTGGCCGAGCACGGCGACGAAGCCAAGCTCCTGGCCGGCGGTCATTCCCTGATCCCGTTGATGAAGTATCGCTTGGCTGCGCCGTCGGTGTTGATCGACATCGGCCGGCTCACCGATCTGTCGTACGTGAACGACGGGGGCGACCACCTCGCGGTCGGTGCCCTCACCCGCCACCGCGACGTCGAGATCAACGACCTGGTCGGTGCCCAGGCGCCGCTGTTGGCGGCGGCAACCCGCCACGTCGGCGATCCCCAGGTCCGCCACCGCGGCACATTGGGTGGGTCGCTCGTGCACGGCGATCCGGCCAGCGATCTGCCGTCGGTGATGTTGGCCATGGGCGCGACGATGGTCGTCACCGGGCCGAACGGGCCGCGCGAGATCGGCGCCGACGACTTCTTCACCGGTTTCCTCGAGACCGCGGTGAACGAAGACGAGCTGCTCACCGAGATCCGCGTTCCGAAGATGCCCGACGCGGGCTACTCGTTCCAGAAGTTCAACCGGCGGGCCCAGGACTGGGCCATCGTCGGCTGCGCGGTCGTGGTGAACGACGGCCAGGCCGGCGTGGGTCTGGTGAACATGGATTCCCGGCCGGTGCGCGCCGCTGCGGTCGAAGCCGCCGTTGCCTCCGGCGCGTCGCCATCCGAAGCGGCCGATGCCGCAGCCGTTGATGTCGATCCGCCGGCCGACCTCAACGCCACGGTCGAGTTCCGCCAACACTTGGCCCGGGTGCTCACCCGGCGGGGGCTCGAAGAAGCTACCGCCTGACCGCTCGGCCATGCCGCTGGCGCTGTTCGATCTCGACAACACGCTGATCGACCGCGTCACGCCGTTCAAGCGATGGGCCCGCGCCTTTGCGGCGCAGTACGACCTTCCGGCGGCGGCCGAAGCGTGGCTGATCGATGCCGATGATGGCGGCGCGATCCATCGGGATGCCTTCTTCGATCTCGTGCAGAAGCGTTTCGATCTCGACGAATCAACCGCTGTGTTTCAGGCCGCCTACGAGCGCGAATTCCCGCGCTTCATGCGCATCGACGATGAAACGGTGCTGGCTCTGCAGTCGCTGCGTCGCGAAGGGTGGCGTATCGGCATCGTCACCAACGGACCGGCCATGCAGACGTTGAAGATCGAACACTGTGGGCTTCCGGCCCTGGTCGACGGGTGGGTGGTGAGCCTGGTCGACGGGGTGAGCAAGCCCGATCCGGCCGCCTTCGCCCTCGCGGCCGAGCGGGCCGGCGGTTCGCTCGATGGGGCCTGGATGATCGGCGACAGCCCAGGGTCCGACATCGGCGGCGCCCATCGAGCCGGCTTGTCGTCGATCTGGTTGCACCGCCTGCGCGAATGGGAGCTGACCGAGTATCAGCCCACCCGGGTGGCTTTCTCGTGTGCCGAAGCGGTGAACATGCTCCTCGACGACGATCTGCATCTGCCGTTCGCCGTCGGTCGCTAGGCTCGGGCGACATGACCGCCAGCCAGTATGTGAACGCCGACACGACGCTGCCTACCCGGCAGTCGTTCATCGATGGTGCCTACGTGGCGTCGACCTCGGGCGAGACGTTCGAGTGCATCAATCCGGCCACCAACCGCAAGGTGTGCGATGTCGAACAGGCCGGCGAGGCCGAGATCGAACAGGCTGTTGCGTCGGCTCGGCGCG
This sequence comes from Acidimicrobiales bacterium, assembly GCA_013002375.1. Classification (GTDB taxonomy): domain Bacteria; phylum Actinomycetota; class Acidimicrobiia; order Acidimicrobiales; family SHLQ01; genus JABDJW01. The sequence continues at coordinate 7,392 of JABDJW010000020.1, forward strand.
GGTTCGAGCTGTGGTCGCAGATGTCGGCGACCGATCGCCAGCGGATCTTGCTGAAGGCGGTGGGGATCCTGCGGGAGCGCAACGACGAACTCGGTCATCTCGACACGCTCGACACCGGCAAACCGATCGCCGAAACAACGACCGAGGACATCGTCACCGGCGCCGACGTGATCGAGTTCTACGCCGGCGTCGCCCCCGCGATCAGCGGTGAGACCATCGACTTTCCCGGCGAGGGTTTCGCCCGCATGAAACGCGAACCGCTCGGGGTGACGGCCGCCATCGGGGCCTGGAACTACCCGATGCAGATCGCGATGTGGAAATCGGCTCTGGCCCTGGCCACCGGCAACGCGATGATCTTCAAACCGGCCGAGGTCACGCCGCTCTCGGCCACCGTGCTGGCCGAGATCTACCTCGAGGCCGGTGTGCCGCCCGGCGTGTTCAACGTGGTGCAGGGTGACGCGCGGGTCGGCGCCGCGCTGGTGGCCCACCCGGGCATCGCCAAGGTGTCGCTCACCGGTGAGGCGGCGACCGGCAAGATCATCATGGCCAACGCGGCCACGACCCTGAAGAAGGTCACGCTCGAACTCGGGGGCAAGTCGCCGATCATCGTGTTCGACGATGCCGATCTCGAGAGTGCCCGCAACGCGGCGCTGACCAACAACTTCTATTCGACCGGCCAAGTGTGTTCGAACGGCACCCGGGTATTCGTCCAACGTGGCGTCTACGAGGCGTTTCTCGACGGCGTGGCCGAACGGGTCGCCGCCATCAAGGTCGGCGATCCGTTCGATCCCGACACCATGATCGGCTCGCTGGTGTCGGCCGAACATTTCGACAAGGTCATGCGCTACATGAAGCTGGCCATGGAC
>JABDJW010000048.1 GCA_013002375.1 Acidimicrobiales bacterium
TGGATGGCCTGGGCGCCCGTCGTGTTGGCCGCGCCGATGATCGCCGGCGGCTCCATGTACGAGTCGACGCGGATGGCGACATCAGCGTCGTGCACGAACGGAGCGTCGGCGTCGGCATCGACATAGACGGCAATGCAGCGCAGTCCCATGGCGCGTGCGGTGCGAAAGATGCGACGGGCGATCTCGCCGCGGTTGGCGACCAGGACGGCGGAGATCGGTGTCGTCGTGGGATCGCTCACAGCCGGAACACCCCGTAGCCCTCGGCGCCGTCGACCGAACGGTTGCGAACCGCGGACAGCGTCAGGCCCAGCACGGTTCGGGTGTCGCGTGGGTCGATGATGCCGTCGTCGCTGATCGCGCCGGTCGCGACGAGCGCCAGCGAGCCCTTCTCCTGGGCTGCTTCGACCTTGGCGACCTGTTCGGCATCGGCTGCTTCATCGAACTCGACACCGGCTCGGGCTGCGGCGTTGCGGCGGACCATGGACATGACGCCGGCGATCTGGGCCGGGCCCATCACCGCGATCTTGGCGGTGGGCCACAGGAACGTGAACCGATTGCCGAACGCCCGGCCCGACATGCCGTACGTGCCCGCGCCGTAGCTCGAGCCGATGATGACGGTGAGGTGCGGCACGGTGGAGTTCGAGACGGCATTGATCATCTGTGAGCCCTTCTTGATGATGCCGTCGTGTTCGAAGTCCTTGCCCACCATGTAGCCGGTGATGTTCTGCAGGAACACGAGGGGCAGATCGATCTGATTGCAGAGCTGAATGAAGTGGGCCGCCTTCTGGGCGGAATCGGGGTAGATGACGCCGTTGTTGCCCAAGATGCCCACCGGGTAGCCGTGGATCGAGGCCCAGCCACAGATCATCGTGGTGCCGTAGCGGGCCTTGAACTCCTCGAACCGGCTGCCGTCAACCGTTCGGGCGATGACGTCGCGGACGTCGACCGGCGTGCGCAGGTCTCGGCTGACCAGCCCGAGCAGTTCCTCGGCGTCGTGCAGCGGCTCGTCCGGGGCCAGGGTCGGCTCGGGTCCCTCCTTGCGCCAGTTCAGGTGCGACACAACCTCGCGACACATGCGGATGGCGTCCATTTCGTCCTCGGCGAAGTACTCGCCGAGACCGGAGACTTCCGTATGCATCTGAGCCCCGCCCAGGGTCTCGTCGTCGCTCTCCTCGCCGGTGGCCATCTTCACCAGGGGCGGGCCGGCGAGGAAGGCCTTCGACTGGTCCTTGACCATGATGTTGTAGTCGGACAGGCCGGGTTGGTATGCGCCGCCGGCGGTGGAGGATCCGAAAACCACGCACACCGTGGGTATCTCCAGCTTCGACAGTTCGATCATCTCGTAGAAGAAGCGCCCGGATTCGGCGAAGTGGTCGAGCTGGGCGCGACGCCGTTTGGGCTTGCCGTCTTCGCCCTTCTCGCCGTCGGTCTGGACCCGAAGGTCGCCGCCGGCCGATTCGACGAAGCTGACGTAGGGCATGCGGTTGTCCCGAGCGATCTCGAGAGCCCGCATCCACTTCTTGGCGGCGTAGGGAGTGAGGGCACCGGCCAACACGGTGGGATCGTTGCCCATGATCACGCACTCCACGCCGGCGATCACGCCGTTACCCACGACCATGCCCCCGCCGATCGTGTAGTCGCTGTTGTAGCCGGCCAACGGGCTGATCTCGAGGAATGCCGTGTCGGGATCGAGCGCGTTGACGATACGTTCGCGAATCGGCAGCTTGTTGCGGGATCGGAGCCGGGCCATCCGCTCGGGGCCGCCACCGGCGTCGGCCTCGTCGAGCAACTCGTCGATGACCTGGAGCTGTTCGAGCATGTCGGCTCGGTTCTTGGCGTGCACCTCGCTGTGGACATCGGCCACCGACCGCAAGGGTGGGGCGAGCAGCGTGCGTTTCATCGCCGCCGACCGTAGCCGCCGCCCCCGAACCGGGCTAGCGGGCGCGGAGAACGAAGGGGAGAACGGGGCCGCTGCCGGCCGTTCGGAGGATCGCGGCGCAAACGGTGAGGGTCCACCGAGAGTCGGCTTCGTCGTCGAGCAGCAGGACCGGGCCGGCGAGAACGTCAGCGTCGGGCAGTCCGCCGGTATCCGCCGCGATACGACCCCAGACGTTGGCGACCTGGTGCGCGCTGTTGGCCTGCTCGGATTGCCAGCCGCCTTCGGCGACGCGGTGCAAGGCCCGGTGGACCGGGAGCTTGCCGAGCTGGCCGAGGGCATCGGCCGCGGCGTTGATCAACGGAGCGCGTCTTCGGGACGGTATGGGGCAGATCCACGTGGGCCGGGCCGGCCAGTCCCAGCGCTTGAGGATGCCGGCGATCGAGCGCACGAGATCGTCGGGCAAGGGTTGCGATGGATCAGCGAAGAGTTCGGTCACGACCGGATCCCAGCCGCCGTCACCGAGCCGGCAGAGCGCTCGGCCCGCCTCGGCCCGGAGGTCGGGGCCGATCTTGCCTTTCGGCTCGTCGAGGCCCGACGGCCACAGCTTGCGGGGTTCGATGATGGCGTCGCCGCCGCGCAGCAACTCGCTGGCCGCGGCCACGAGCAACGGATCGAGCGGTGGTGGCGCGGTGTCGAGGCCGAGGCAGTTGTCACAACGGCCACAGTCGCCGGCTTCGGCGTCGTCGAGGGCCTCGCGCAGAAACCGCAGCCGGCACGTCCGGAGATCGCGGAAGGCCAGCATCTGTTCGGACTCGGTGCGGCGTAACGCTCGCAGCCGTTCGGCTTTGTCGCGGTCGTACGCCCACTGCTGGTCGGCGATGATGAACCCGCCCTTCACGTGGGCGACCGCACCGTCGACCTCGAGAATCTTCAGCAACGTTGAGAGCCGGTTGCGGCCCAGGTTCACGTTCGTTTCGAGTATGGCGATCGAGGTCGGGCTGCCCGGGCTGAGCTGGGTGAGGACCTCGTGACACGTCTGCTCCGGCGGCAGGCTGACTTGCTCGAACCACCGCCAGACGGCGGCGTCTTCGGCCGGCCGGGGCACGGCGATGACCTCGGCCCGGTCGATGGCCCGCCCGGCGCGACCGATCTGCTGGTAGTAGGCGACCGGGGTCGGCGGTAGGCCGAGATGTATGCAGAACGCCATGTCGCCCTTGTCGAAACCCATGCCGAGGGCGGACGTGGCCACCAATGCTTTCAATTCGTTCGATCGGAGCTGATCCTCGAGGTGGAGCCGGGCGTCGCCGTCGGTGGCGCCGGTGTAGGCCTGCGCCGCAACGCCTTGGGACCGCAGCCACGTCGCCGTCTGTTCGGCTTGGTTCTGGGTGAGGCAGTAGACGATGCCCGAACCATCGAGTTCGGGCATCCGGCCGGCGAGCCAGGCCAGGCGTTCGGCATCGGACGGCAGGTCGACGCTGGAAAGATGCAGCGACGCCCGGTCGAGGCTGGTGCGGAGCACCAGGGTGTCGGAGCCCAGCTGCGTCGCGACGTCGTCGGTGACCCGCTGGTTGGCGGTGGCGGTGGTGGCCAGGACCGGGGTCCACGCCGGCAGGTCGTTGATCAGGTGGCGCAGCCGCAGGTAGTCGGGACGAAAGTCGTGGCCCCAGTCGCTGATGCAGTGGGCTTCGTCGCACACCAGGGCGAACGGTTGGCCGAGGAGCGAGGCGAACACCCGCTCGCGGAAGCCGGCATTGGCCAAGCGTTCTGGCGAGATCAACAGCAGGTCGACCTCGTCGCGAGCGATGGCTTCTTCGATCTCGCGCCACGAGTCGAGGTTCGAGGAATTGATGGTCTGGGCGTTGAGCCCCAACGTGCCCGCCGCGGCGACCTGGTCGCGCATGAGGGCGAGCAGGGGGGAGACGACCAAGGTCGGTCCCCAACCCCGATCGCGCAGCATGCGGGTGGCGGAGAAGTAGACGGCCGACTTGCCGAAGCCGGTGCGGGCGACGAGCAGCGTGCGCCGGCGACCGGCCACGACCGCCGAGACCGCGTCGACTTGCTCGGGGCGAGGTTCGGCGCCGGACCCGGCCAGGGCGGTGATGTGGGCCCGCAGCTCGGTCGCGACCTCGTCGACGGTGGGACGGGGTGGCTCGATCGGTATGGCCGTGGTGCTCACCCCCAGCAACCTACTCACCGGGTGTGACACTCGGCGCCCGAGTCCCAGCCGCCTCGGCGATCAGAAACCACTGATACCGGAGCGCATCACACTGCCGGTGGCCCGGTGGTTGACGACGCCGATCGTTGCCGCCGCCAGCAGACAGAACGCGCAGACCCCGAGCGCGAACGGCGTCACCGACAGGTCGATCCATGCGCCGAGGATGGAGGCCAGCACGGCACCGCCGGCCATGCGGAGCGCACCGGTGAGCGCCGACGCCGAGCCGGCAATCTCGCCCACCGGCACCATCGCGGCCGTGTTCAGGTTGGGCATGAGGAACATGAATCCGGCCAGCAGGAGACCGAGGACCGGCATGAACAGCCAGAAGTTCGGCCGTCCGTCGGACAACACCGCCAGCACGACGAGCACGACCGACAGCGGCAACACCACGGCGAGGGCCCGCGTGACCATGCCGTCCATGCCGAACCGCTCGACGAAGCGACCGTTGATCAGCGCGGCCAGCCCGAACAGCACGGCGACCGCGCCGAACACCACCGGGAACTGGCCGCCCCGACCCAGGATGTCGCTGATGATGAGTTCGCTGGTGGCCAAGTAGGTGGTGAACACGCCCTGGAGGAAGACCGTCGCCAGCGTGTAGCCGGACGTCACCGGGGTGCGAAGCACGGCGACGTAGTTCCGCCGGGTGGTCGTCATGTTCAGCGGCTGCACGAAGGCGGGGTTGAGCGTCTCGCGCAGGCGGAGGCTCCACAGCCCGATCAGCACGGCCCACACGACACAGAACCAGAACACGCCCCGCCACGGCACCACTTCGATGATGACCGCACCCAACGATGGGGCGATGACCGGCACCAGGACGAACACCGCCATGATCTGCGACATCGCCTTGGCCATGGCGTTGCCGACGAACCGGTCGCGCACGATTGCGGTGGCCACGACCCGTGACCCGGCGGCGCCGACGCCCCAGACGAACCGGCTGGCCAGCAACCAGCCGAAGCTCGGCGCCAGCGCCGAGCCGATCGCTCCCAGCAGGTAGATGCCGATGCCGACATAGAGAATGGGCTTCCGCCCGAAGCGGTCGGCCAGCGGGCCGTAGACGATCTGGGCCAGGGCCAGGCCCATGAAGAACACGGTGATGACCTGGCCGGTCTGGTT
>JABDJW010000053.1 GCA_013002375.1 Acidimicrobiales bacterium
GACCAGACCATCATGCGGCTCGAGCCGAAGGACTTCTAGATGCGGCCTGTTCGATTCGCTCCCCGTTCCGCTGATCGCAGCGCCGTCATGGTCGAGTTCGTCATCGCGGCACCGTTGCTCGTGCTGCTCGTCTTCGGTCTGCTCGAGTTCGGCCTGGCGTGGCGGGATTCACAGACCGTCGCGACCGCAGCCCGATCCGGCGCTCGTGTCGGGAGCAATCTGGGGGCCAATCCCGAAGCCGACTACAACGTGCTGCTCAGCATCTTGGCTGCCTCCGAAGCGGTCGGTGTGGAGAACATCAACTACGTCGTGATCTACAACGCGGCCGACCTCGATGGCGAGATTCCGGCAAGCTGCCAGAACGCGACCGGCTTCATCCCGTCGGCCGGCAACTGCAACGTGTACACCACCGCGGATCTTCTGGCCCTGAGCCCCAGCGACTTCTTGCTCAACGTCGCGGACGACGACTGCAAGAACGACTCCCTGCACCGCTTCTGGTGCCCGCTCAGCCGCACGTCGGTGAGCCAATACGACCTGAAACATTTCGGCGTGCACGTGGAAATCACGCACGAGGCAACATCGGGCGTGTTTCCCATCGCCAACCTCGAAATCTCCGATACCGCGGTCATGCGGATCGAGCCAGCCGGAGCCAGCTAATGCGTCCAGTCGTACCGTCCACCAAGTCTCCTGAGATCAGCCGCGAAGCCGGTTATGCGATGGCCCTGATGGGCCTCATCATGATCCCGCTGATGGCCTTCGTGGCCCTCGCGACCGACGTGGGCGCGTGGTATGCCGAGGCGACGAAGATTCAGCGAGCCGCCGACGCCGCGGCCCTGGCCGGCGTGGTGTGGATGCCCGACATCACCCAAGCCGAGAGCGTTGCCCGCGACGTCGCTCGCCGGAATGGTTACGTGGACACCGGAACGGCCGACTCGCGCTACACCATCGAAGTCATCGAAATTTCCGGTCAGGCCCAGCAGCTGGCGGTTCGGATCACCGACCATGACGCACCGATCTACTTCGCCGAGTTGTTCATCGACAACATGGAGATCGCCCGCCAGGCCATCTCGGAGTACGTCCTCCCGGTGCCCATGGGCAGTCCCAAGAACCACATCGGAACCGGCGACCTCATCGGCGGCAATCCCGAGGGCTATTGGCTGGCGATCAATGGCTTCTGTTCGGCCAGTGAGAATGGGGATGCTCGCGCCTCGCGGTTCAGTCGCAACTACCGCAACTCCGGTGGTTGGGGCAATGAGATCTGCCCGGACGCCGCATCCACCGCGAACCCGCAGTTGCCGATGGCCGACAGCCCCGGCCGCAACGCCGGTCACACGCCATGGTCCTACAACCCGCAGTTCGACGGCGAGGACACCTACGAGTACTACGTCGAGATCCCCGACGTGGCGGGCACGGGTCTGACGACCCAGGAATACGAGATCTACATTCTCGACCCGAGCCACCAGAACGCCGGGTACGAACTGTCGGGATGGACGACCTACAACCAAACCCAGATCGTGCACCTGCGGGCGGCCGACGGAACGCCGCTCGACGACAGCGACAATCCCGACTTCGATCAATGCGGCGAGCTGTCGCCCGGTCCTGAGCGGAACACCGGTACCAAGCAGTTTCTGCCCGACACCAACTACAACAACTCGACGGTGCTGGGCGTGAACGACTGGTACCGCTTCTGCACGATTCCCATCGGTTCGCCCACCGGCCGCTACATCCTCTCGATGTCACCGCTGATCGGTGAGATCACGGCGGTGCAGGTGAACTTCTATGCTCTCCTGGCCAAGGTCAAGGGCGCCGGTGACATCTGCGATACGCGGACGACGGCGGCCGACTACACGGCGGACTGCCCGGGCGTCTATGCCAAGGAGTACCTCGGCATCATGGCCGACGCCGGCTCGACCGCCGAGTTCTTCCTGGCCGAGATCACCAACCAACACGAAGGCAAGGAGCTCCGCATCACCTTGTTCGACTCCGGTGAGCGTGGCGACTGGATCGAGATCCTCGATCCGAACGGCAACCGAGTGAGCTTCGATTGGCGGATTCTCGACGACCCGCTGAACGTCTACCGCACGAACCGTCTCGATGCCACGGTGCAGCGCACGATCTACCCCGGCGAGTGGGACATCGGCAGCAACCAGACGTACCGATTCAACGATCGCTACGTCGAGTTGACCATCGACCTCCCGCCCAGCTTCGAGACCGCCTACGGCGCCGGTGGCAGCCGCTGGTGGAAGGTCCGGTACAAGTTCTTCGGTGATGCGACCGACCGCACCACCTGGTCGGTGGCCGTGATCGGCGATCCGGTCCGCCTGGTCGAGTAGCGCTCCAAATCGGTTCACATCCCACCCCGGGCCTCTAGCCTGGACTGGTGTCGAACTTCGTCGATGAGTGTGGGCTGCACGCCAAGGGCGGCGACGGCGGCGCGGGTTGCGTCGCGTTCCGTCGCGAGGCCCACGTCGCCAAGGGCGGGCCCGACGGCGGCGATGGAGGCTCCGGCGGCGATGTCTGGCTGGTGGCCGATCACAATGTGGCGTCGCTGATCGCGTTTCGCGATTTCCCGCACCGCCGGGGCGGCGACGGCAGCCACGGCTCGGGCAAGAAGCAGCACGGATCGTCGGGACGCGACGTCATCGTGCCGGTGCCCGAAGGCACGACCGTGCGGGACAAGTCCGGTGCCGTCCTGGCCGATCTCGTCACGACGGGCGACCGATGTCTGGTGGCTCGCGGCGGGCAGGGGGGCAAGGGCAATGCTCGCTTTCTCACCAACAAGCGGCGGGCACCGGGCTTCGCCGAGCAGGGTGAGCTCGGCGAGGAGCGCTGGCTGCGCCTCGAGCTGAAGCTGGCCGCCGATGTCGCGATCGTCGGGTTCCCCAACGTCGGCAAGTCCACCCTCATCTCGCGTTTGTCGGCGGCCAAGCCCAAGATCGCCGACTATCCGTTCACGACCCTCGAGCCGAATCTCGGTGTCGTGCGAACCGACGACGACTTCGAGATGGTGTTGGCCGACATCCCCGGCCTCATCGAAGGAGCCAGCGAAGGCCGGGGGCTCGGTCACCAATTCCTGCGCCACGTCGAGCGAGCCCGGGTGCTCCTGGTCCTGCTCGATCTGGCGGCCTACGACGGCACGCCGCCCGCCGAGCAAGAAGCGGCCCTGCTCCACGAGCTGGGCAACTACCAAGCCGACCTGCTTGATCGTCCCCGGCTCGTCGTTGGGTCGCGGGCCGATCTGCTTCCCCCCGACGCCGACCCCGGTTTTGCCGGTCCCACGATCTCATCGGTCACCGGTGCGGGTCTACCGGCGCTGATCGGTGAACTCCGCCGCCTGGTCGAAGCCCAGCGGCTCGAAATGGTGGTCGACGAAGGGTTTGTCGTTCACCGACCGGGCGGCGATGATCTCGATGTCGTTCGCGACGACGATGGCGCGTTCGTGGTGCTCGGCCGCCCCGCCGAACGAGCGGTGCGTCTGTCCGACATGACCAACCTCGAGGCGCTCGACTACGCCCAACAGCGGCTGAAGAACCTCGGGGTCAACAAGGCACTGGTCCGGGCCGGCGTTCGGCCGGGCGACACGGTGCGGATCGGCGAGCTCGAGTTCGCCTATGAAGAGGACGACTAGGTGGAAGCACGCCACGGCCCGACGATCGTCGTCAAGATCGGTACCTCCTCACTCACCGACGAATCCGGTCAGGTGGTCGACGGAAGCATCGCCAAACTCTGCGCTGAGGTCGCTGCCGTACGGGCCGAGGGCGCGCGCGTCGTGGTCGTCACCTCGGCCGCGATCGCCGCGGGCCTTCCCGAGCTCGGCATGGGCCACGCCCGACCCACCGATGCCGTTACCCTGCAGGCGGTCAGCGCGGTCGGCCAAATCCGGCTCGTTCAGCGTTACCAGCACCATTTTGCCGAGCACGGGTTGGTGGCCGGTCAAGTGCTGCTCGCCCCCTTGGACTTCTCGGTTCGCTCCCAGTATCTCCACGCTCGGGCCACGCTGGCCCGCCTGCTCGAGCTCGGTGTCGTGCCGGTCGTCAACGAAAACGATGCGATTGCCGACGATGAGATTCGCTTCGGCGACAACGACCGGCTGGCTGCGTTGGTCGCCCACTTGGTCGATGCCGAATTGCTCGTCCTGCTCACCGACACCGACGGCGTACTCACCGCGGATCCGCGTGTCGATTCGGAGGCATCACTGATCGAGGAGATCGTCGAATTCGACGCCCAGCTCGAATCCGCCGCCGGTGGTTCGGGCACCCCCCGGGGGAGCGGGGGCATGTCATCGAAGCTGGTCGCCGCGAAGATCGCGAGCTGGACCGGGGTTCGTTCGGTGATCGCCTCAGCCTCACGCCCCGATGTCATTGGCGCCGCCTGGCGAGGCGATGCCGGCGTCGGAACCCAGGTCCGGGCCCGCGATGCCAAGCTGAGCGCCTGGCGACTGTGGATTGCGTTTGCGATTTCGTCGGCGGGCATCGTGTCGGTGGACGCGGGGGCCCGAGCGGCCCTGGAACGGGGTGGGACATCGCTGCTGAGTGCTGGAGTGACCGGTACCAGCGGCACCTTCGGCCCCGGGGATGCTGTCGAGATCGCCGATGCCGATGGCACGGTCTTTGCCAAGGGTCTGGTCCGGGTGGCCGCCGCGAACGCGGCCGACTGGGCCGGAAAGCGCAGCGCCGATCTCCCGGCCGGCGTGGCCGCGGTCGTCGTGCACGCCGACGACCTCGTCCTACTGCCCTGACACCAACCAGACGGCCCGAGACCAGCCCGCCGGGCTCAGCCCTCGGCGGTGGTGCCTTCGGGCGTGGTGGAGGCTTGCGCTTCGACTTCGGCTTCCACCGCTGTGGCCGGCGACGACGCGATGCCGAGCTGGGCCTTGATTTCGGCCAGCCGGGCTGATGCTTCGGTGTTGCGAGCCGCTTCCTCGATTTCGGCCATGCGGCCTTCGACGGACGCATCGGACAACTCGGCGGAACCCTTGGCCTTGGCGTAGCGCTGTTCGATCTTGTCGCGCACCTCGTTGAAGGTGGGCACGTCGTCGCCGACGGTTTCGCTCAGCTGATCCATGGCCTTGTTCATTTGCTCCTGCATCTTGGCCTGGTCGAGCTGGCCCAGGAGCTTCTGGCGTTCGGCCAGTTTCTTCTGCAAGGTGGCGGAGTTCTGCTGCACCATCGACTTCGCCTTGTCGGCGGCCTCGGTGGACTGCAGGTGCAGGCTCTTGAGGTCTTCGACTTCGGCTTCGAGGGAGATGAGGCGGGTGGCAAACGACTCGGCTGCGGACGTGTACTGCGTGGCCTTGGCGTCGTCGCCGCTCTTGGCCGCTTCTTCGGCCATGAGCACCGCCTGACGGGCGTTGCCGTTGAGCTTCTCGAGCTCGTCGAGCTTGCGGCTCATGCGGAGCTCGGTCTGCTTCTGGTTGGCGATGACGTTGGCCGCTTGCTCCTTGAGCATGCGGTGTTGGTCCTGCGCCTCGATGATCGCTTGTTCGAGCTGGACCTTGGGATCGGCCTTCTCGTTGAACGTGTTGGAGATCTTGGCGGTCATGTATTTCCACATGCGCCGGAGTTGCTTCAGCATGGCTCAGATCCTATCTGAACCCCGCCGCGCACACGAAGCGTTCAGAATGGTGTCCTCAGCGGCCGCCGCGGCGGTGCAGAACCCGCCGCAGCGGGGCGAGCACCAGGTGAGCTTCGGCGATGCCGATGCGGAAGCACAGCACCGTGTAGATCGCCCCGCTGAGGCCAACGGCGATCATGGCGCCGAGGAAGGTCGGCAGGAAGCCGACCAACAGCTTGAGGGCCGCAGCGGCCGCGAACGTCACGGAGGCGGGCACTGCCAGCCGAGCGATTTCGCGCAGCGGCTCGGGCGGGCGCTCGAATTCGCGGCGCAGCACCTTCTGGAGCAGCACGACTTCGACCCATGCCGCGATGGCCGAGCCCAGCCCCAGACCGACGGCCCCCATGCGGAACAGGCCTTCGACCGATCTATCGCCCTTGGGGAGCGGTCCGCTGAGACCGAACGCGCTCCAGAACCCTTCGATCACGCCGTTCTCGACCCGGATCTGATCGAGTTGGAAGGCAATGATCAGGCCGGCGATCGCGGCGACCAACACCCGTAGCCCCGCGACGCGAGCCGGGCCGACGGTGTTGCCCACCGCGTACAACGCGTTCTGGGTCAACCGGCTGCAGGCCATCGCGACCAGACCGAGCGCCTGGGCCGCGAGCACCCACCACACGACGACGACCAAGCTGTCGCTGAACTCGCTGCGGCCGAGGAACGTGCTGCCGATGCTCTGGTACAAGGCACCGACGATGAGATCGCCGAGGGCCAGGTACACCACTGCGACGAAGGTGACGAAGAAGGCGATGCGGCGGTAGCCGAGCGTTGTGCGAAGGACGAGTTCATCGGGCGACGATTGCAGGCGGGACAGCTCGGGCAGTTCGGCCGCGGCGATGCTCATCGCGAAGAGACTGATCGGCAACAGGTACAGCACTTGGGCAAAGCCGAGCGCGGACAACGCGCCGGTCGCCAAGAATGCGGCCAGCATCAGATCGAAGTAGCTCGACAACTGCACGACGCCGCGGCCGGCGACCGTGGGCGCAAACCGGGTGAGGACGTCGCGCACGTGCTCGTCACCTGCGTCGAGGCGCGGCCGCACCGCGGGCACGAGGCGGCGCACGGCCGGAAGCTGTACTCCGAACTGCAGGACACCGCCGATCACGACACCCCAGGCCAAGGCCCGCGCCACATCGAGGGCGGCCCAACCGCGCAGGCCGGCGAAGACGCCCAACACGATGATGGCCAGGTTCCACACCACCGGAGCCACGTAGCTCAAGAAGAACTCGCGGTGGCTGTTGAGAATGCCCAGACACCAGGCCGACAGCACGAGGAACCCGACGCCCACGAACATGATCCGCACCAAGGGGACGGTGGCGTCGAGCACCGGGTCGCTGAGCTGAAACAACGTGAGCAGCTGCGTGAGCGGCCGGGCCAGGAAGATGCCGATGAGGGCGACGGCGCCGACGATCGTGCAGAGGAAGCCGAGGATGGCACCGGCCAGCCGACGGGCATCGCCGGGTCGCTTCTGTTCGAGCAGATCGGTATAGACGGGGATGAACGACGCCGACAGGACCCCCTCGCCCAGCAGGTTCTGCAACAGGTTCGGGATGCGCAAGGCGTACCGGAAGGCATCGGTCGCGACGCCGCCGCCCATGAAGGCAGCGATGACGACCTCGCGCACCAGGCCGGCCACGCGACTCAACATGATGCCCGCCGCCACCAGCGTGGATCCGCTGCGGTTCTGGAAGAATCGGTGATTCTTGAGGCGGTCGATCATGTTAAGCCGGTGGCGATCATGTTGGATCGATGGCCTCGAGGCCGAGCCGCAATGCCTCCAGTTCGTCCACCACCTGGCTCACGTCGTCGACGAGCAGGCCCAAGGACTCCGGACTGCTGTTGACGCTGGCCAACTCGGCCGCGCGCGCCGCGGTTTCGTCCATGCGGGCTTCGAGGGTGCGGAGCTGTTCGGTGGTGTCGTCGACGAGGGAATCGAGCCGTTGCGCCGCGGCGAGTTGGCTCTCCAGGGCCGCGACCCGCTCGCCGCTCTCACCGTCGACCCGGGCTCGGGTGAGCTCGGCCTCGATGCGGTCGGAGTCGATCGTGCGGCGAGCCTCGGCCAGAGCCTGGCCCCGCCGGCTGATCCGCCAGCATTCGTCGACGCCGGCGCCGAGCCGGTTGGCCAGTTCGACGAGCCGGTCCCGCAGTGGGCCCTTGGGGAGTGCCGTCAGGCTCTCGTTCACGCGGGAGCGGGCCTGCATCGCCTCGCGGACATAGAAGCGCCATGGCTCTTTCAGCGCGAACGGATCGATGCGCGGGGAGAGGCGATCGGCTCGGCCCCGCAGGGCGCGGGCCCCGATGAGCAGCGGCACCGCAACCGCGAGCGCAGCGACAACGGCGATCGGCCAGGCGATGCCGACGGCCAACATGATGATCGCGACGGTGACCGCCGCGGCGATTCCGGTGAGCGAGAGCGTGAAACGGGCCGCGCTGACTCCACTCCGAACCGGTTCCATCCCGAGAGGTTAGTGCCCGGTACAACGGCAAATGGTTACCTGGCGTTGACTCCACACCGGTAGCCTGGGCCGCTATGACCGAACGTTTCTCAGATGTCGCCACCGTGCGCTCGGCCCTCGCCGACGTCGACTATCTCGCCGACGACGGTATTGCCGGGGTGGTGTTCCTGGCCGAACGGCTCGGCAAGCCGGTGCTGGTCGAAGGGCCGGCCGGGACGGGCAAGACCCAGTTGGCCAAGAGTGTGGCCGAAATCGCTGGTGCCCGGTTGATTCGCCTGCAGTGCTACGAGGGACTCGACGAGTCGAAGGCGCTGTACGAGTGGAACTACAAGAAGCAGCTGCTCCGTATCCAAGCCGAACGGAACCATGACGAGAGCTGGGAAGATCTCGAGGACGACATCTTCTCCGACGAGTTCCTGCTCACCCGGCCACTGCTCGAGGCGATTCGGGCCGACGAGCCGATCGTTCTGCTGATCGACGAAGTCGACCGAGTCGAAATCGAGACCGAAGCACTCCTGCTCGAGATCCTCTCCGACTACCAGGTCTCGATCCCCGAGTTGGGCACGATCGAGGCGAAGCAGATCCCGATGGTGTTCCTCACCTCCAACAACACTCGCGAGCTGTCCGAAGCACTCAAGCGCCGGTGCCTGTACCTGCACGTCGACTACCCCGACCTGGAGCGCGAGAAGCAGATCGTCACCACCAAGGTGCCCGAGATCTCCGACAACCTGGCCGATCAGATCGCCCGGGTCGTTCGGTCGATCCGGCAGCTCGAACTGAAGAAACACCCGTCCGTTTCGGAGACGCTCGACTGGGCCCACACCCTGCTGTTGCTCGGCATCGACAAGATCGACGAGGAGGTCGCGACCGACACGATCAACATCTTGTTGAAGTATCAGAGCGACATCAAGCGGGCGGTCAAAGAGTTCAGCAGCGGCGACACCTTCGATTCCTAGTCCCATGTCCGACACCGCCCTGCCGCAGATCGAACCGTCGCCGATGCTCGAGCTGTTGGCCGGCTTCATCGTCGAGCTGCGCGAGGCCGGCCTTCCGGTGAGCCTCACCGAGAACCTCGACGCGGTCGAGGCCGTCACCCACATCCCGATCGAGGATCGATCGGCGTTCAAGTACGCACTCGGCGCCACTCTGGTCAAGAACCACACCCATTGGCAGGCGTTCGAAACCGTCTTCGAGGTCTACTTCTCGTTGCGGGGCAGCCAGTACGCGATGGAGGGTGAAGCGGGCGAGGCCGGCGAGTTCGAATTCGACGAGGAGGGCAGCGATCAAGCCGGCGCCGGCCAGGGCGAGGGCCAGGGGCAGGGCCAAGGCGGGGGCAGTGGCATGTCGCCCGAGGAGCTGGCCCAGATGCTCTATCAGGCCCTGCAACGCGGCGATCAGGGCATGATGAAGGCGCTGGCTCGTCAGGCGGTGCGCCGCTACGCCGGCATGGAGCCCGGCCGGCCGGTCGGAGGTACCTACTACCTCTACCGCACCCTTCGTAACCTCGACCTCGATTCGGTCATGGAACGGCTGATGGATTCGGCCCGCCAGGACGCCATCGACAACGACGAGGATCTCAGCTCCCTCGACGAACGGCTGCAACAGGACGAAATCAAGGCTCGGATCGAGCAGCTCAAGAAGGAGATCGAGGCCGAGATCCGCCGCATGCTGGTGGCCGATCGTGGCGTCGAAGCCATGGCCCGCACGCTGCGCAAGCCATTGCCCGAAGATGTCGACTTCATGCACGCGACCCGCGAAGAGATGGCCAAGCTGCGCACCGCCATCTACCCGCTGACCCGCAAGCTGGCCGCCAAGCTGGCCCGCAAGCGCAAGTACGGGCGGCGCGGCGCCCTCGACTTCCGCAAGATGGTCCGGGCTTCGCTCAGCTACGGCGGCGTCCCGGCCGACCCCAAGTTCCGCATCCCCCGGCCCCACAAGCCCGAGATCTTCGTCATCGCCGACATCAGTGGTTCGGTCGCGGCGTTTGCCCGCTTCACGCTGCATCTGGTCTACGCGATCTCCAACCAGTTCTCGAAAGTTCGGGCCTTCGTGTTCATCGACGGGCTCGACGAGGTCACCGACTACTTCGACAACGTCGACGACATCGCGGAAGCGATCCATCGGGTCAACACCGAAGCCGATGTCGTCTGGGTCGACGGCCACAGCGACTACGGCCACGCCTTCGGGGTGTTCTGGGAGAAGTACGGCAAGGACGTCGGCCCCAAGACCACCGTGTTGATCCTGGGCGACGCCCGCAACAACTACCACGCCTCGCAGAGCTGGATCATCAAGGAGATTCAGGACAAAGCCCGCAGCGTGTTCTGGCTGAACCCGGAACCCCAGAACTACTGGGACACCGGCGATTCGATCGTCGGTGAATACGGCGACCACTGCGACGGCGTCTACGAGGTTCGCAACCTCCGCCACCTCGAAACCTTCGTGGAAAAGCTGGTTTAGTTCCTCCCGCTCGTTCCTCGCTCCCGCACTCGCCGTTCGTCGCCGGCAACCCTCGATGGGGTCAACTCGAGCGGCGGCGCCACCGTCACAGCTGTGGGAGCGAAGTCGCGAGTGAGCGAGCAACTCGGCGCAGCCCGAAGGGGTGCCCCGGATCCCGCCTGCGGAATGTCAGATATCCAGGACGCCGCGTAGGGCGCTGACGCCGCTGTGGGTCGGGTCACCGTCGATCGGTTCGACCGAGAGATCGACGACCGGGAAATCGGCGATGTCGACGCCGGCCGGCACGGCGAAGCGGCCGTCTTCGTTGACCGTGCCCAGCGAGAACATGCCGGCCACGTCGGTGTCGATGATCCAGAGCTCGTAGAACCCATCGACCTCGGGGAGCGAGGAGACATCGAGGGCGATCTCATAGCCGCCATCGACCTCGATCAGTTCGGCGGTGCCGTCGAGGCCGAGGCCCAGCGGATCGATACCGTCCGCGCTGAGGGCGACCGAGGCAACCGGGTCGGTGGAGTCGCCGCTCCTGATCAGGCCAACGCCGACCAACGCAACGAGCAGGAGTCCGGCGGCCACGCCCAACAGGACCCGGCCGAGTCGGCGCTCGGGTTGGCGGCGGCCTTCAGCGAGGTTGGTCACCGTGGCGGTCGGCGCCACGGATCCAGGCGCAATCGAGGCGCCAGGGGAGGCCGCGGGCGATTCGTCCTGGAGGGCCGCTTCGATCGAGGCCCACAGATCGACCGGAGGTTCCTCGAGGTGGGTGTCGGCGACGGTCAGCGAACGGGCCAGCTCGGTAAAATGCTCGAGATCGCGGCGCTCGGCGGCGTCGAACGGCGTGTCGGAAGTCATCGGACTGCCTCCAGGTGGCGTCGCATGCGGACCAGACCGCGGCGCATGTCGCTCTTGACGGTGCCAAGAGGTAGGTCGCAGCGGTCGGCGATCTGTTGCTGGGTGAGATCCTCGAAGAAGGCCAACCGCAGCACCCGTTGGCTGCGGGGCGGAAGATCGCGCAAAGCCTCGCCGACCAACATGCGGTCGGCCATGGCCTCGATGCTCTGTTCGTCTTCGGGGGCGACATCGCGTTCGGTGACTTCGCCCGCTTCGGTCGGGCGCCGGCCCTGGCGCCGGAAATGATCGATCACCTTGTTCTTGGCGATGCCGACGAGCCAGCCGCCGAGGCTGCCGCGCTCGGGGCTGTAGGAGTCGCGGGCGCGCCATGCGGCGAGGAAGACCTCTTGGGTGAGGTCGGCGGCGTGGTCGGTGCCGACCGAGCGGCGGCAGAACGTGAAGATGAGCGATCCGTGCTCGTCGTAGGCTCGCTTGAGGGCTTCGGAACCCCCGGAAACAAATGCCGCCTCGACGTCGTCAACCACGTGAAATCCGGGGCTCGATGCCATGACGAGATCGTATCGGGCCTGAGGGGAGGTGCGGGATTCGAGATCGGGCCGAAGACGGCTGACCTCGGGCTCGCGGTGAAGTGTCAGGCCCATCGCATGGGCTTACTGCTCACCCCCGCCGGACGCGGCGGGGGAGGGGAGGAGGACGCTGTCGATCACGTGGATCACGCCGTTGTTGGCCAGGAGGTCGGTGGCGGTCAGGTTGGCGCCGCCGATCGACGTGCCGTCGATCGCCAGCCGGTCGCCAAACACGGTCGTGACGGTGCCGCCGTCGAGGGCGATCACCTGGTCGGCCAGGACGACGCCGGGGGTGACGTGGTTCAAGAGAATGTCGGTCAGTTGCGCCTTGTCGGCAAGCAGCTGCTCCGCGGTGATGCCGAGTTCGGACAACGTGGCCTCGAACGCATCGTTGGTCGGGGCGAAGACGGTGAATTCGTCGGTACCCGACAGCGTGCCGACCAGGTCGGCGGTCACGACCGCATCGACGAGCGTCGAAAACTCGGCGTCGCTCTGGGCGAGCTGTACCAGGTTCGGGCCGGCGTCGAACGCAGCGCCACTGCGAGCCGGTGGGCCATCCTCGCCACCACAAGCGGACGCGACGAGCGCGAGTGCCAGGAGCCCCCAAAAGAGACGGAGCGGAGCGGTGCGGATGTTCGAGGGGGTACGGGGTTGGTACACGGAGAGCCTTTCGGGTTCGTGCCCCCAGTTTTTCGCTCCCGCACCCCTTTTGGATGCATCCTGCTTCGTGACATTGGTCACAGTACTCATTGCCGAGCTCGGTTGTTCATTGCCGAGCTCCTCGGCTGCGCCTCGTCGCCCGGTGCTCCGCTCATTCCGCTCCGCGTCGCGACGCACGCGTTGTTGGTCGTGTTTGTCGGTTGCCGAGCTCGTCGTTCCTCCTCTCCCGGTACCGATGCAACACAAGATGCTCTAGAGGTCAGTCCGTACGCGACATCGGATCCAGAAACCAGACGGGAAACCCAGGGCGTAGCGGGAGCGGAGCCCGGCTCAGCGTCTCGGACGCAGCCGCAAGGTGACTGAGGTCGCCGTGCGACCGAATCGCCGCTGCGGGAGCGAGGAACGAGCGGGAAACTAGGTCAGTAGTTCGGCGACGCGGAATGCCAGTTCGACCGACTGGCGCCCGTTGAGGCGAGGGTCGCACATGGTCTCGTACCTCTGCACCAGGTCGGTGTCGGTGAGTTCGTCGGCGCCGCCGAGGCACTCGGTGACATCATCGCCGGTGAGTTCGACGTGCACCCCGCCCGGCCACGTGCCGACCGAGCGGTGGGCTTCGAAGAACCCGGTGATCTCGCGCAAGACGTCCTCGAAGTGGCGGGTCTTGTGGCCGTTGGCCGCCGCGTAGGTATTGCCGTGCATCGGGTCGCAGGCCCACACCACCGGGTGGCCGGTGTCGTGGACGCCTTGCAGTATGGGTGGCAGGAGCTCGCTGACGTTGTCGGCGCCCATCCGGGTGATCAGGGTGAGCCGACCCGGGATCTGTTCGGGGTTGAGAACTTCACAGAGCGCAATGACGTCGGCGCTCGTCGCGGTTGGACCGATCTTGCAGCCGAGCGGGTTCTTCACGCCGCGGAGGAACTCGACGTGGGCGCCATCGAGTTCGCGGGTGCGCTCGCCGATCCACAGCATGTGGGCCGAGCAGTCGTACCAGTCGTCGGTGCGTGAATCCTGGCGGGTGAGCGCCTCCTCGTAGCCCAACAAGAGCGCTTCGTGGCTGGTGTAGAAATCGACGGTGCGGAGATCGGGCGACTCGAGGGCGTCGAGGCCGCAGGCCTCCATGAACCGCAGGGCCCGATCGAGTTCGTTGGCCAGTTGCTCGTACCGCTGGCCCGCCGGCGAGTCGGCGACGAACTGTTGGTTCCACGCATGTACGTTGCCGAGTGAGGCATACCCGCCGGTGGTGAAGGCCCGCAGCAGGTTCAGCGTCGAGGCCGACTGGTTGTAGGCGTCGAGGAGGCGGGCCGGATCGGGGATGCGCTCGGCCTCGGTGAAGCCGGCCGCATTGACGATGTGGCCCCGAAACGAAGGAAGCTCGACATCGTCGACCGTTTCGGTCGAGCTGGAGCGGGGCTTGGCGAACTGACCGGCGATCCGACCGACTTTCACCGTAGGCACGCCGGAGGAGTAGGTGAGCACGACGGCCATCTGCAGGATGACCTTCAACCGATCGCGGATCGAATCGGTCGTGGAGTCGAAGGACTCGGCGCAATCGCCGGCCTGCAGGAGAAAGGCCCGACCTTCGCACACGTCGGCCAGCCGCTCGCGCAGTTGATCGGCCTCGCCGGCGAAGACCAGGGGCGGCATGGCGCTGATGCGCTTGATCACGTCCTCGACCGCGGCCGAGTCGGGCCAGTCTGGTTGTTGGCCCGCTTCGAGCGAGCGCCAGCTTGTCGGAGACCAGGTCGTAGAAGTCACCCGCTCAGCCTACGGGCCCCTGGCCCCTGCTAGGAAAATGTTTTCGGCCGGCACCCGAAGGTGCCGGCCGAAGCGTATTCGGGTTCTCGGTCGCGCTAGGCGGCGCTGACCCGGGCCGCCGCTTGTTCGCGCACGGTGTTCACGGCTCGCTTCACCAGACGACGAGCGGCTTCGGCGGTCACGCCGAGTTCCTCGCCGACCTCGCGGTAGCTGCGCTTGAGGCCGTCGTGCAGGCCGAAGCGTTGTTCGAGCGCGTACCGGGCCCGGGTGTCGAGCACGTCGAGCAGGTCGGTGACCATTTGCGTCTCGGCCCGAGCCATCACCTCGGCCTCGGGGCCGGGCTTGGCGTCGGGCAGAAGATCGACCAGCTCGTTGCTGTCATCGTCGCCGATGGTGCGATCGAGCGAGGTCGGGGTGGTCAGCCGGTGCAGGCGAGCGTGCTCGTCGTCGAGCTCGTCGCCATCGCCGGAGACGGCCCGCAGGGCCGCCCGAAGGCTGGCCGAACGATCGCCGGGGAGGCGGACCAGGCTGGCCTTTTGATCCAGGGCCCGGCCGATGGCCTGGCGGATCCAGAAGGTCGCATAGGTCGAGAACTTGAACCCCTTGCGCCAATCGAACTTGTCGACGGCGTGTTCGAGGCCCAGGTTGCCTTCCTGGATGAGGTCGAGCAGCTCCATGCCCGGAGGCAGCGGGTAGCGGCGGGCGACGCTCACGACGAGGCGGAGGTTCGCCCGGATGAAGCGGTCCTTGGCGACCGCAGCTTCTCGGATGGCGCGATCGAACTCGCGTCCGGTTTCGCCGGCTTCTTTGGCGGCGGTGGCTTCAAAGCCCTTCTCGATGATCTGCGACAGCTCGCGCTCTTCTTGCGCGTTCAGCAGCGGGACCATGCCGATTTCGTTGAGGTATTGACCTACAGAGTCACTCACGTATTTTCTCAGTTCAGGTTCGAGCCCGTCGCGGGCTCGGAGTTGTTCAGGGGAATGCGGTTAGGGGGTGGCCCCTTTACAGGGCAGCTATCTATTCAACAACACCAGAATGCTCGCGTCTTCCCGGATTCGTATGACTTTCGTCACCTGGTGTACTTCCGGTGCTTGGTTGGATTCTGGCGTTGGAACGAGATGTGGTCGAAGGTCGCCCGCGATCGAGCGCTCCACCGCCCTTCCAGCATGACGAGTTGTCGTATCCCTGTAAAGCACTTTCGTCTCGAGGACTCGAGCGGTTCTGCGGTTCTGGCGATTCTGGGTGTAGCCGGCTATCGGCGCGCCTACGCCAAAGCTTGAGCACGGTTGTGGCCAGTCCGAATGGGGCATCCAGATCGGGATGGATACAGCGTAAGCTGGCCGGCAATGGCGCGAGAGCTGACCGACGATGCCGGGCCCGGCGACAACCAACCGACCGCGCCGCAGCGCATCGGCGTGTTCGGCGGCACGTTCGACCCGCCCCACATCGGTCACTTCGCGACCGCGGTGAACGTCGCGGCCGAACTCGACCTCGACCAGATGTTGCTGGTCGTGGCCAACTCGCCGTGGCAAAAACTGGGTACCCGTCCAATCACGCCGGCCGAGGACCGGTACGCGATGGTGGCCGCCGGTGCGGCCTTGTTCGAACTGGTCGAAGCATCCCGGATCGAACTCGACCGCGGCGGCGAGACCTACTCGGCCGACACGCTCGAGGAACTTCGCGAGCTTCATCCCACGGCCGAGCTCTTCTTGGTGGTGGGAAGCGACGCAGCCGATGGGCTCGACACCTGGAAGCGCCCCGACGTCGTGCGCGAGCTGGCCACCATCGTCGTCGTGGATCGGGCCGGCCGCGAAGGGGGTGTGCCTCCGCAAGGATGGAACTACGTGAAGGTCGACACGCCGCGACTCGAGGTTTCGAGCAGCGACCTTCGGCGGCGGGCGGAGGTGGGCGACCCGCTCGATGTTCTGATCCCCGCCGCAGTGATCGACGTGATCCGTGGTCGCTCGCTGTACCGGCGGCACGACTGATGTCCGCACCGATCACCGCCAGCGAGCGTGAGCCGGAGTATTCCGACGATCTGGCGGCCGAAGATCCTCAACTCGACTTCAGCGGCACCCGGGACTTCCGGCGGTCGAAGCCGGCGGGGTCGGCCGCGATCGGGTGGATGGTGTTGCTGCCCGCACTCCTCTTCGGCTCGGTGTTCCTGATCGTATGGTTGGGCACGGTCGGCGGTCGGGCCGTGCTGGAATCGGAGGAATCGTTCTCGCTGGCCGAGCGCATCAAAGATCCGGAAGCCCCCGGGTATGTCGCCTTCGTGTTGCCCAGCCCCACTGCGTTCGTGATGTTGCTCGACGCGGCCGAGCAACCCGTGGGCGGGGCACTGTTGGCAGTGGCCGGCGAACGCGGGGGCGGCACCGTCGTCGTGACCCCGGCCGAGCTCGTGTTGCCGTTTCCCGATGGCGCGCAATCGCTGGCCCGCGCCTGGGAGGAAGGCGGCCGTGATCTCGTCGAGGTCGGTATCTCGGAGCTCTTCGGCGTCGTTGTCGATGACGTCCTGGTCCAGCGGCCCGCTGACCTCGCTCTGGCCGCCGCTGAGGCCGTGCCCTTCACGATCTCGTTTCTCGATCCGGTGGTGTCGGTGGCGCCCGATGGATCCCGAATCACCGTCGCGCCCGAGGGGGTTGTCTCGGTCGAAGCCGACGATCTGGGACCGCTGATGGCCGCGCTCGACAGTGGTGAGGTCGGCGTGAATCGGGCCGATCGCCAGGTCAAGGTGTGGCGCGAGATGCTGGCTGCCGCGCCCGCACCGACCGAGGTACTCGAGCGCGAGCAGAGCCTCGAGTGGTATCTGGCCGAGCTGGCCCGGGCCCGGGTGTCGGTGCAGTTGGTGCCACTGGTGGCCGCCGATCAGGTCGGCTTCTACGAACCGGACGCCCCCCAGATCGAAGCGCTCATCGAGACGGCGGTTCCCTTCCCGACGCTGTATCGGGAATCGCGTCCCACCGTCCGGCTGCTCAACGGCGTCGGCGATCCGGCACTGAACGAGCGAGCCGCGGAATCGATCTCGGCCGGTGGTGGTCTGCTGGCCGTCATCGGTAATCCCGCCCAGTTCGGCGTCGAAACCACCATCATCGAGGTCACCGACCTCGATGTTCGGCCGGTCGCCGAGCGCATCGCCGAACAGTTGGGCGGCGCGCTCGTGGTCGATGCGCTGGAGGCCGAAGACGACACCGCGATTCGGATCACGCTGGGCGAGGATTACGCGCAGCGGGACTCCTAACCTGAAGCGTCCGTCGATCGAGTCTTGATGTCCGAGCCCAATCCCAGTACCACCGCTGAAACCGAATGGGCCTTGGTCGCGGCGCGCGCCGCCGACGACAAGCTCGGGGTCGACACCGTGGTGATCGATGTGGGGCCCGTGCTGGCCATCACAGACCATTTCGTGATCACGTCGGGCCGCAACGCTCGCCAGGTTCGGGCGATCGTGGACGAGATCGAGGCCCAGCTCACCGCGCAGGGCGGCCCGAAGCCGCTGCGTATCGAAGGGCGCGACTCGATGGAGTGGGTGCTGATGGATTTCGGCGAATTCGTCGTGCACGTGTTCGATGACGAGCGGCGCGAGTACTACGAACTCGAACGGCTGTGGGGCGATCGCCCCCGCGTCGACTTCCACGTCGCCTGACCGCTCGACCTGGCCGCCCCCACCTGACCGAGCAGAATCGATCACGGTCGGCCGGTGACTCCTCAAGCCGCTGCCCGGCAATGCCGACCACTTCGGGGTGGATCAGTCCGTCCTTCGCCGCGCTCTCGCGGTCCTGAGCGCCGTCGCCATCGTGTTGTTGATGGTCTTGGTGTCGATGCGCGTGTGGCCGAGCGCCGTCGACGAACCGGGCCGCAGCTCCGGCCCGCAGATCCCGCGGCTCGTCGCTCCGGCGTCGACCACCATTGGCGTCCCGCCCCGCCAGTCGTTTCCGCCGACGAACGACGGGTCGCAGCCTTCCACGAACGCGCCGGCTGACGCCTCAGCTTCCGCCGATCTCGCTCCTCCTGATCTGGGCGCCGATGAACCTTCGTGTGCGGTCCGCCGCTACACGCCGCCCACCGCGCTCGATCCGTTCGAAGGTGATCTCTGCCGCCCCGGGGCAGCTCAACGCGATGTCGCCGTCGTGTTGGTCCACGGCGGCGGTGGTGTGGGTGGCGAACGAGCCGACTTCGGACAGTGGGAGCGCTGGTACCTCGACCAGGGTTTCGTCACCTTCAACATCGACTACCGACTGCTCGATCCCGCGGTCGACTTCGCACTCTTCCCGCAGCCCGAGGCGAACGTGAAGGCGGCGATCCAATACCTGCGGTTGTCGGCCGAGGAACTGGGCATCGCGCCGGATCGCATCGTCGTCCACGGTGCGTCGGCCGGTGCACGCCTCGGGGGCATGGTGTTGGTGACGCCGAACGATCCGGCCTTCAGCGCGACCGATCGCTGGCCGTTCGTGAGCGACGCCGCCGCTGGCTTCATCGGCTTCTACGGCTATTACAACGGGTGGCAGTTCGAGCCCGAGGCCTACTACGGCGGGTCGATTCCGGGACGGGCCAACGTCGAGTCACTGGCGGCCGGTTTCAGCGGCCCGGTTTTCCTGTCGCACGGTACGGCCGACGGGCTGATCTCGGTGGAGCTCTCCCAGCAATTTGCCGAGGCGCTCAGCGCGGCCGGTGCCGATGTGACGCTGTCGTTTCCCCCCGGGGAGAACCACGTGTTCGACGGCTACGACGGCCCGGTTCTCACCGAAGCCGGCGAAGCCGAGGCGGCCAAGGTCCTGTTCTGGCTCGAAGACCACTTCGGCTGACCCCCCGAACTGGTCCGGGTTGTCAGTCGTATTGTCTGAGAATACGGACCAGTTCGGCGCCAGCCGAAACTCGGCGCAACGCTGTCGCTTCCGGCCGGTTCTCAACCGGGAGTTCTGAGCCGCCAGGCGAAGAACTCGAAGCAACCCGAAGGGTTGCCGAGGGCTTCGATCCGCCAGGATCGAAACCGGCGCGATGTTTCGGCGCAGCCGAAACTCGGCGCAACCCGAAGGGTTGCCGTGGAGCTAAGGAGAATTGAACTCCTGACCTCTTCAATGCCATTGAAGCGCTCTACCAACTGAGCTATAGCCCCGAGATGTCCCGGAAAGGTACCCGGTAAGACTAGCAGCGAGAAGCTCGCCGCCAACCCTTCTTTCGGCGGCTACGGTCGCGCCATGAGCGCTTGGCCAATTGCGCCGTGAGGACGACACCGCCTGATGAATGATGCGCCCGTCTACGACCGAATCGGCGCCGGCTATGCCGAGCAACGGCGGCCGGAACCGAGGTGGGTGACCCAGATCGCGAATGCGTTGGGCGATGCCGGCTCGGTGCTGAATGTCGGTGCGGGCACGGGAAACTACGAGCCGACCGACCGGCCGACGGTGGCCATCGAGCCCTCGCCGGTGATGCTCGAACAGCGGATCAACGCCAATCCGGTCGTGCAAGGCGTCGCCGAACGGCTGCCCTTCGCCGACGGCAGCTTCGATGTCGCCATGGGCACGCTCACGCTCCACCACTGGACCGATGTCGTCGAGGGGCTGCGCGAGGTCCGCCGGGTGGCTCGCCGGCAGATCTTCATGCTGTTCGAACCGCTGCAAACGCTCGACTACTGGTTGCTGCAGTACTTCCCCGTGGCGGCCCAGAGCGAGACCGAACTGCAGGCGCCGACGACCGACACGATTGCCGGGGTCCTCGATGTCGTGCGGGTCGAGCCCATGCCGGTTCCGGCCGAGTGCAGCGATGGTGTCGCGGCGGCCTACTGGCGAAGACCTGAGCGCTACCTGGATCCGGCGGTGCAGCGGTCGATGTCGCTCCTGGCCCTCCTCGATGAGGACGAACGAGCGCGCGGGTCGGCCCGGTTGGCCGGCGAACTCGAGTCCGGCCGGTGGCGGGAACGGTTCGGGCATTTGCTCGAACTCACCGAGTTCGACGCCGGGTATCGGCTGGTAATCGCCCAGAATTCCTGACGCGGGCGCCTACGATGGCGGGTCATGGCTGACCCCTACGTTCCGCAGGACTTCGAGAGCACCTGGCAACAACGGTGGCTCGATGATGGCCTGTACGAGATCGACAACGACGACCCCCGGCCGTCGTTCTATGTGCTCTCGATGTACCCGTATCCGAGCGGGCCGGCCCACATCGGTCATGTGCGCAACTACACCTTCGGTGACCTGCTGGTGCGGTTCCGCACCATGAACGGCGATGGCGTGTTGTCGCCGATCGGATTCGACAGTTTCGGACTGCCGGCCGAGAACGCCGCCCTGAAGAGCGGCACCCACCCTCGCGAACACACCGACGCCAACATCGAGACCTTGTCGGCCAGCCTGAAGCGCATCGGTGCGGTCTACGACTGGCGTCGAATGGTCAAGTCGCACGACCCCGAGTACATGCGCTGGACCCAGTGGATCTTCATCAAGTTCTACGAAGCGGGGCTGGTGTTCCAGCAGGAATCGCCGGTGAACTGGTGCCCGGGCTGCCAGACCGTGCTGGCCAATGAGCAGGTGATCGACGGCCTGTGCGAGCGCAGCGACGATCCGGTCGAGCGCCGCAACATGGTCCAGTGGTTCTACAAGATCACCGACTATGCCCAGGAACTGCTCGACGATCTCGACGCCCTCGACTGGCCCGAACGGGTCAAGATCATGCAGCGCAACTGGATCGGCCGATCCGAAGGCGCCGAGTTCGGCCTGCCGGTCGCCGACGCCTCGGGCAACGCCCGAACCGACGTCGATCCGGTCATGGTCTACACGACCCGCCCCGACACCAGCTTCGGTATGACCTTTGCCGTGATGTCGCCCGAGCATCCGCGGGTGGCCGAGCTCACCGCGCCCGAACAGGCCGACGCGGTCGCCGCCTTCGTGGCCGCGGTCGCCGGCCGGTCCGAGA
>JABDJW010000075.1 GCA_013002375.1 Acidimicrobiales bacterium
GCGGTAGCCCACGAGTGGATCACCCAGCGAGCCGGCTCAGAGAAGACGTTCGAGCAACTCGCGGCCGTGTTGCCCCATGCAGAGCTGTATGCGTTGACCCATACCGATGGCGTCGAGATCGAGACCGGCGGACGGCCGATTCAGACCAGTTCGCTTGACCGCAACCCGCTGCTCAAGAATCGTCGCGCGCTCGCACTGCCGTTCATGCCTGCGGCCTGGCGGAACATCTCCCGCGATCACTACGACCTCGTGGTTACTTCCAGCCATGCGTGTGCCAAAGGGTTCCGCCCCGGACGTGACGCGCTCCACCTCTCGTACGTGCATGCGCCAATGCGATACGCCTGGGATCGTGAGATCGATGGACGGATTGGCGGCTCGATCGACCC
Source organism: Acidimicrobiales bacterium (assembly GCA_013002375.1). GTDB lineage: Bacteria > Actinomycetota > Acidimicrobiia > Acidimicrobiales > SHLQ01 > JABDJW01. Next base: position 387 of record JABDJW010000075.1, read on the forward strand.
GCTGGCACCGGCTCGATCCGTGCTTCGCCACTGGGACAAGGGATCGACGAAGTGGGTCGATTCCTTCGCGGCGAACTCGACGGCTGTCGCCGACCGAATCAAGCGGTACTACGGGCGCGAGGCGCGAGTGATCGCTCCGCCGGTAGATGTTGACTATTTTTCGGCCGCGTCAGAAACCGAACGCGGTCACCTCCTTGCCTTCTCGCGTTTCATTCCCTACAAGCGGATCGATCTTGCTGTGCAAGTGGCCGCCGACTTGGGCGAACCACTGGTGATCGCGGGATCCGGCCCGATGGAAAAGGAGCTTCGAGGCCTGGCCGACGAGATCGCTCCTGGTCTGGTCACGTTCGTGATTTCGCCCAGCCAAGCAGAGCTTCGCACACTGTACGCAGGCGCCAGGGCACTGATCTTCCCGGCCTACGAAGACTTTGGGATCATTCCGATCGAGGCGCAGGCCGCCGGTTGCCCCGTGGTTGGTCTCGCTCGTGGGGGCTCCGTTGACACGGTCGCTGATGGGAGCACGGGCCTCTTGGTCGAGGACCAAACCCTGGAGGCATTCAGCGCAGGCACGGCCGCGCTCCTGGAGGATCCAATCGATGCCGATCGGTGTCGCGACCATGCCGCGGGATTCAGCTCTCAGCGATTTCGATCCGAGATCGGGAATTGGATCAATGACGTCCTCACCGACGCCTGAGGTTGGTGGTCCGATGAAGACACTCGTGCCATGAAGATGATCGTGATCCTTGTCGCGTTCGCGCCGTTTCTGGTCGACGCTGCGAGGAGTCGCTTTCGGGTGAGCCCGGCCACCGTAACGGTGGTCTGGCTGCTCCCGATCAATATTGGGCTCGTGATGCTCGGCGATTATCGGGCCGCGCTACTGACCTCGGCGGCTCTCGCGCTTTTTGTGCACGGCTACCACTCGTGGCACTCCAACCGAGCTCGATCCCGTTCGCCGATCGTGCTCACCCACCATCAAACCAGCGGGCTGGTGTTCGCTACCGCCATCACCGTGGCCCTCGTTGCGTACCACTACGCCGTCGTCGGCATTCCACTCCTCTCGGACTCGATCGAGACAGACCGCTGGAATTTTCGGGGAAGTGGCCTCTTCGGCATACCGGGCCGAATGATGCTTGTCGGGCTGCCGCTCCTCGCCGCGCTGTGGGCATCGGTCGATGGTGACGCCAGAGTTTCGCGGTATCGGTGGCTGACCGTGGGGGCGGGGCTCGCTTCAGCGGTTGCATCGGGCTTCAAGGGTGGCTTGATTACCTTCCTGGTGCTCATCGTGATCGGCTACACCGCGTCGCATGGATGGATCTCCTACCGCCGCGCCGCCCGACGATTCGCACCGGCTCTCATCGCGGGCTTGGTCTTCGCGGGCGCATCGTCCCAGTTGTACGGCAACTTCATTCGCGTCAACCAAGTCGATTCACCGGTGGAGATCCTCATCGAACGAGTGACTGTCGGCCCGGCCGAGGTGGCGGCTCACACGTTCGCCGTCGATGGCTCCGTCGAGTCGTTGGGCGGCCGCAGCCCCAGCGCGGTCTTCGACACGCTCAATCTGCTTCAGCGATATGGGGGCGACGAGACTGCCTTCGACACGCCGGGCATCATCCAGAGGATCTCGGCTGACTTCCGCGACAGGCCGATCGGCACAACCGATGTTGTCCCGACAACCCCGACCGCTCCGGCCACGCTCTACATGGAATTTGGGCTTTGGATGATCGCGATCATGTGGGTCGTCGGCCTGGCGTCGGCCGCGGCTGAGACAGCCGCGGCAGCCAAGGGCACCTTGCTCGCGTTGCTCCGGTGTCTTGCGTTCCAGATGATCGTGTTTGAGTTCATCGCGAAGGGCGACGTGGCCTTTCCCGCCCTCAACTGGTTGATCGTTGGGCTCATGGTTGGGTTCCTGTGCTCGTTTGGACGAGTGCTCAACCGTTCGATCGCCGGATCCGAGTCGGCCCTCGTTCTGCCCGGCGAGCCGGTATCGATGGCGGAGGTCAACGCATGACCGTCACCGTGGGCGTCCCGGTCTACGAACCTGAGGAACGACATCTCCGCGAGCTTGGCGCGTCGATCGCCAGCCTGGCCGAACGGACCGAGATCGACCTCGTGGTTCGCATTGACGATGCCGGTTCAGTCGACGTGCGCCGCATTCTGGGTGATCCGGCAATCTCGGGTCTCTGTCGCAACGTCGATATCCAGGCGTCGGTAGGCCCGCCAGGAATGGCCGCGAATTGGAATCGAGTCATCGAGGCCAGCGAGTCGGAGTACGTGGTCGTTCTCGGCCAAGATGACCGGCTCGAACCCACTGGTGTGCTTCAACAGATCCGCCTTTTGGATGAACATCCCGAAGTGAACGTCTGTGGCGGGTTTCGCATCCTGACGAACGACGGCGGCCAGCCTCTCGACCCGGCCATTCCGATGTTTGATCGCTCGGCGATCTTCGAGTCGGGAGAGCGGTACCTCGTTCCTGGCCATACCGCCCGGCTGCTACTGGCTCGAAATGGCAACGTCTTCGGCGAACCCTCGTGTCTGCTCCTTCGCACCGATGCAATTCGCGCCATGGGTGCGTTCGACACCGGCTTCGATCACGTCGCCGATATGGACCTCACGTTGCGCGCCGCGCTGACCGGACCGATTGGATTCGTTGGTTGGGTCACCGCTCGACGAAGGCTGCACGAGTCATCGTTGACCTCGGCCAACATGAAGTCCGGCGTCGCCGTGGATGAACGGCTCGATCTCATTCGGCGAGTGTCCGCCACGCTGGGGTCGAAGCAGCGGCGAGCGCTCGCGAGCTGGAGCAATCTCTACGCCCTGAAGAAGCGTCGATTGCGAGCGCTGCAGGTGTGCTCGCCCCGAGAAACCCTTCGGCTCGCGGCTGATCTCGTCCGTCACACGAACCCTGATCGCAAGGTGCTGTACGCATGTCGTTGCCCTCACTGAACCTTCCGAACGTGGTGTATGTCGGTACGGACAAGGCCGGATCGAGCTGGCTGTACGAACTCTGCAATGCCCACCCCGACGTCTTCGTGCCGCCCCTCAAGGACATCTACTTCTTCGATCGACATTGGAGGCGCGGCCTTGCGTGGTACTCGTCGTTCTTCGCTGAGCGATCCGCAGAGTCGGTCTCGATCGAAATCTGCCACGACTACCTGTACTCCCGCGAGGCGCTCGAGCGTATCCGCGAGACGGTCCCCGACTGTCGCATACTGATCTTCCTGCGTGAGCCCGTGGCTCGCACGAAATCCTCGTATGGCTACGCCCAGAAGTTCGCACGACGAGCGCCGGAGTCCCTGACCTCGTTCGCCGACTCCGTTCCGTCAGTCATCGACAACAGCCGGTACGCCGAGCCGATCACAGACGTGCTCGAAGTGTTTGCTGCAGAGGACGTTGGGGTGTTCTTCTTCGAAGACCTCAAAGCTTCGCCGGAGCGCTTTGCCGCCGCGGTCTGCGCCTTTCTCGGTATCGATCCGCCGGCCGAGCTCCCCGGAGCAGTGAATGCCGCGGGCTTGCCTCGTTGGCCGATGCTCGTCGGGGCGGCGCGATCCGTGGGCCAATGGATGCGCCGGGCCGGTCTCGAACGGATTGTCGGTGCGGTCAAGAACTCGACGGTCGTGGCGGCGATGAAATCGGGTTCGCGCGATGCCGCGTGGACCGAAGAAGACGCCACCTTCGCCAGATCGCAACTCCAGGACGCGCCCCAGGAAGCTCTCGACCTGCTGACCGAGGCCGGTCTGGCCGCCGGTGAATCGATTCCGGACGAGTGGCTGGTCACGCACTCGCGTTCGTAGGCCATTTGGCCCAGCGCGTCTAGGTCAAACGGTCAACGTTTGCCCTGGGCGGCCGATGGAGGTTGGATAGGCGATTCGCTTCCACCTATCTCACGTATTCGTCATGACAGTGCGGAGAAACATGTTGCAGCAGACCGATCGGGATCGTCTCGCCAGTGCCGTTCCCCAGCGGTCCGGTTTGCCCCGCAAAGGCAAACTGGTGTTCGTCGCCCTCAATCGCTTCGGGGCCGCTGGTTTCGCGCTACTCAGCGCCGGCCTCATCGTCGGATCCGCAGACTCGGCAACATCGGCGCAGTATTTTGCAGTGCAGGCCAGCGCCTTCTTGGCGCTGTTTGTTGCGAAGTGGGGCCTGCCGCAGTCGGTTCTCGCCACCGTCTCAGCTGCTGACGATGATGCGATTTCGGCGGCGATCGGCACCCATCTCCGCCTGGCCACACGGATCGGCCTCGCCGTCGCCGGCTGCCATCTGATCTTTGTGGCCCTCACCTATCCGACCCTCACGCTCCCGATCGCCGTTGCGATCGGTGCGTGGGTCTGGTGCGAGGGCATTCGCAGCGTCGCGGTTGAGGCGATCCGCGGCCTCGACCGGCAAGACATCGCATCGTTGTTGGGCGAGGGACCGCGCAATGCGATCTTCACCGGTCTGCTGATTGTCACTCTGGGACTCGGCAATGGTCTCGGACTGGCCGCAATCTTTGGACTTCAGCTCATCGCCACCGCAGTCGTGGGTGTCGGCGCCGCGCTTTGGCTTCGGTTCAGGTCGGGCTACAGCTTCGGCATCTTCGGGTCCGCTTCGCTCGACCGGTCAAGCCTCGGGCTGAGCTCGACCGTGGCCGTGGCCGAGTTCTGCGGCATTGCGATGATGCAGGGCCCCGTCGTCGTCGCACCGTTCCTGCTGTCCAGCGAGGATGTCGGTGTCCTCGCGATTGCCCTGCGGTTGGGCCCGCTCGTGCTGATGCCGTTGGCGGTCGCGATCCAGTTTCTCGGGCCGCGGCTTTTCATGGGGCAACGTCAGCTTGCGCAGTACGAGAGCCAGGTTCGCGCTGCGTCAACGGTGGCGACCGGGCTCAGCCTCGGCGTCGGGTTGGCGGTCGTTGGGTACGGGTTCCTCCAACCCAACGACTTGTTCGGGGTTGATGTGATCGCACCGCTGCTGGTCGCGTACGTCGTCTCCGTCGCCGTAGGCCCGACTTCGGCCTTTCTCTACATGAACGGCCAGGCTTCCGGCGCGGCTCGAAATGCCGTTGTTTCGCTTGTTTGCGGCATCGTTCTGTTGCTGGCGTTTGCCGGCCTGAGCGGGTACATCGCCGGCCCAATCGAACGAGCCGTGTTTTCGAGTGTGATCGCCATTCCGCTCGTCCTGGTCAGTGTGTTGAACGGCAACGCTGCTCTTGCCAGCGGCGTGCGTTTGTCGATTTCGTGGCTGAGCATCCGACGTATTGGGCAACAAGTCACCGGCATGGTCGCCTCCTGATGGACTTCTTTGTCATCGGGGCCCAGAAGTCAGGGACGACCTCGCTCTTCGAGGTGCTGCGATCGGTCGAAGAGGTTCGCCTACCTCGCGGGAAAGAGCTGCCGATTCTCCTGGATGAGAATCTCTCCGACGCTGAAATCCGCTCGATCTTTACGCAGGAGCTCGGAGCCGGCTCGCCGGATGTGCGCCGAGGAACGATCTCGCCGCAGTACCTCACCAGCCCGCTCGCCGCACAACGGATCAAGAGCCTCTATCCGGATGCCCGACTTGTCGTCATTCTTCGCGACCCCCTCGAGCGAGCGATATCGCACTACAAGATGAGCTCGCGGCGAGGCATCGAACAACGTGACTTCGCCACTGCGGTGGCAGCCGAGCTGCGGGCTCGGGAACAAGGTCTGGACGTAGCCGTCGAGACCGCCTATGTGTCCGGCGGTTGCTACGGAGAACATCTGCGCCGGTATCTCGACCCGGACTCGGCCAAGAAGCGTGAGATCCTCGTACTTCGCACCGACGATCTCAGCAGCCAGCCAGAAGCTACGTATCGCACCCTCCTGGCTTTTCTCGACCTCGAGGACGCCGAGCTCGGCGCGGATCCCTCGGTCCGAGCGAACGTCGATCGACAGGACGGCTTGGCGATGCGGGCCCTGCGCCGACTCCGCAAGATGCCGAGCTACAAGGCGCTGGTGCGGCACGTACCGCCGACACTCAAACACCGTGTCGCATTCCAGATCGAGCAGAGGTCAGCTCGACCCGCCGCTGCGGAGGCCGCGGATTCGATTGTGTTGCCGCCATCGCTCCATACCGAAGTCCTGGCCCTCTTCGCCCAGGATGCACGACGTATCCAAGCACTCACCGGAGCAACGCCGCCCTGGCTGGTCGATGGTGAGTCGCAATCCTTGACCAACCGCTAGCTGGTTGTCTTCAGCTGGCTGGTCGTCTTCGGCGAAGACAGGGCACGAAGGTCGGCGCTGTCGGACGAAGTCCGGGGCTCAGTGCGCGCCGCGGCCGGCCAGGACGGCGGGCACGGTCCGTACGAGCAGGCTGAAGTCGCGCCAGAGGCTCCATGACTCGAGATACTCGTTGTCGAATTCACAGCGTTCGGGATAGCCGACGTCGCTGCGGGCTTCGACCTGCCACGAACCGGTGATTCCGGGCCGGGCGTAGACGTAGCCGTCGTTGCGCCGCTCGCTCTCGAGCTCGTGGGGGACCACGGGACGAGGGCCGACGAGGCTCATGTGGCCTCGGAGAACGCTCCAGAACTGCGGGAGTTCGTCGAGACTGCTCTTGCGAAGGAATCGACCGAGTGGGGTGACTCGGGGATCTTCGGACTCGGGCAGTTTGTAGTTGTTGGCGACATAGCGTTCGAAGAGCTCGGGATCGGCGATCAGGCGCGCCTCAGCGTCCGGGAACATGGATCGAAACTTGTACATGGGAAAGAGCCGGCCGCCCTTTCCCACGCGCGACTGGCTGAACAACAGCGGACCAGGACTCGATGCCTTCACCCCGAGCGCGAGTACCAGCAAGACCGGCACCAGCACGATCAAGGCGATGCCGGCCAAAACGATGTCGATGCTGCGCTTCACGCCGAGGCGCCAGCCGCGGTAGCGGCTTTCGGCGGGAAGTGTCCAGGAGGTGAGCCGGCGGGTTTCGGACTCGGAGCCGGGCCTGCGGGTCACCTGTCCATTCGGCCACCGGACGTCCTGCCCGCTGCCGCTCGAACCGGGTCGACGCAACGTCTCGCCGGTCGATCGGGACATCATCGGGGGTTTGCTGGTCATGGATATCGCCTCGTATCTCTGGTGGATCACCGTGTCGAACCATCGGAAGTCGCTTCGGCGAATTGAGCACTTCTCATGCCGGGGCAGAGAGCGCCGAACTGAGGGGTATGGAATCGGCGCGCCGCAACGACGGTGGGACCCCAGTGCGGGCCTCGAGCGCGATCGCGGTAGGCATCGGATTGAGCACCGCGGCTGCGACGGCGCTCACCGCGCCCCACGCGCCGACGCCGATCGCGACGATGAACATGGTGCTGCTGGCGTTGTTCGGCGCTGGTGTGGTGTGGAGCGTGATTTCCGTCAATCACTGGTTCTGGCTGCCCGCCGTAGTCGCCGGCACGCTGGCCAACGGATCCGTCGGCCGGGTCGCCGCCGTCATCAGCATCGCCGGTTTCCTGGTGACCATCGATCGCTGGCCGCTCCGTTCTCAGCGCAGTGCGCCCGGTCGAGTGATCGTCGCCGCGGTGACCGGCGCGGGCCTCACCCAAAGCCTGCTTCGCATGGACGAGTTCGGCTTCAGCCGCTGGTCTGCGATCGCCGTCGCCGCGGCGATGGCGATATTGGCCGTTGGTGCCCTGGCCGGCGCGAACCGGCCGGCGCGCCGAGCCGCCGTTGGATTGACCCTGGCCATTGCATTTGCCGGCGCGGGCGTGACCGCCGCATCGGCCTACGAAGCGTTGCGGGCCCGGGCTGACATGGAGACGGCTGTCGACTACGGGCGCGACGCAGCCGAACACCTCACCGCCGGCGAAGCGGCCTTGGCCGTCGACGATCTCGAACGCGCGAGGAGCCGCTTCGAGCGAGCCGAACAGCAGGTGTCGTCCGGCTGGTCCGCCGTTGCTCAGTTCCTCCCGCTGGTCGGTCACAACGTGGCGGCAATCGAGTCCAGCGCGGCGGCTGCCGTGGAGTTCAGCGATGCCGGGCTCGCGATCGCCCGGTCAGGGGATCCGCTGGGGATCGTTCGCGATGGGCGCGTCAGCCTCGAACGAACCGAGGCCCTCGGCGCCGCCCTCGACACGGCGCGGTTGGCGGTCGAGCGCGGCCAGGATCGTCTCGACCAGATCGACCCGGTATGGATCGCCCCGCCGCTGTATCGCCAAGTAGCGACGGCCGTGGAGCAGATCGACGACCTGAGCGTCGCCCTGACCGGTACGGCCGACGGCTTGGCGATCCTTCCTCGGCTGGTCGGTGAGCACGGGCCTCGTACGTACTTGGTCGTGATCGGAAACCCCGCGGAGGCGCGTGATCTCGGTGGGTTCGCCGCCGGCTTTGCCCTGATCGAAGTGGACCGGGGTGCCTACCGACTCATCGAGTCGGGGCGACCCGGGGATCTCCTCAGCCGCAACCGGCCGGAACTGCAAGAGGAATTTCCGACTCTGGTCGGGGACTTCCCCAATCGCTACTTGGAGATGTCGCCGTGGCGGTACGGACAGAATCTGACCGCGGTCGCCGACCTCTCGACCCTCGCCCGCGCCGCGAACCAGATCTCTGAAGCGACGAGGGGCATCGCGATCGACGGCGCGATCTATCTCGACCCCTTTGCCCTGGAGGCGCTGGTGCCGCTCATCGGCCCGATCGCGTTGCCCGAATTCGACTTGGTTCTCGACGGTCGGAACACTGCCTCGTTCTTCCTCTTCGATCAGTACGTGCGGTTTCCGGACAAGGAGACCCGGAATCAGATACTCGACGCGACGGTCTCGACGTTCACCGAGCAGCTCGACCGGGCCGGCGGTTCGGGTACCCGCCCGAGCCTCGATCGGCTGATCGAGGTCCTTGCCGAGCAACGGCTTGCGATTGCGACCCTGGACGATGCGGAGCTCTCGGTGCTGGACGAGATTGGAGTCTCCGGCCGGATCGCACCGATCGAGCCGGGTCGCGACTACCTCGCGGTGAGCCATCTGAACGGCGGACCGAACAAGCTCGATGCGTTCCTCGAGCGCTCGATCTCCTATGAGGCGACGGTCGGACCGACCGTTGGCACCCTTCACGCGACGGTCACGATCGAGCTGACCAACACGGCGCCCGCCGGACTGAGCTCCTACGTCTCCGGAAACTCACACGGCTATCCGACCGGAACCAACCGGGCGGTCATCGCCGTCCACACGCCGCACGAGATGGTGCGATGGACCGGCCCCGAGGCGGAGCCGGCCCTGACCCGTTCGTTCGTAGAGTTCGAACGCAAGCGTCACGAACGGGTTGCCGTCATCGCGCCCGGCCAGACCGTGCGGCTCGAGCTGGAGCTGATCGGCCAAGTCCTGCCTGGCGACGAGTACGGGCTCGACGTGGGCCACCAACCGCTGGTGAACGACGATCACCTCGTGATCGATATCGATACCGGAACGGCGCCGGTGACCTACGAGGGCATCCTCCGCGAGGACACCAGCTACGACTGACTGATTTCCTCAACTGCGCCACTCAGATGCCGATTGAGCCAGTACAGAGCGATGTCTCCATCTGGGGACAGGGAGATGGACAGATGAAGAAGATCATCGCCGTTCTCGTTGGTTTGGTTGTCTTGATGGCCGGACCGGCGGCTACGGCCCAAGATTACAGTGGCCCTTCGGCAGAGGACGGAGTGTTCTCGGCCGGAGGTGCGGTCGGGGCTGGCTCCGATGTTGAATTCACCGCTGCGGGCCTTCAGCCCGGTGCGTCGGTTGACGCGGTGCTGATTTCGGCTGACGGTGAAACCAGCACCCTCGACGCCTCCGAGGTGCAGGGTGCAGTGGCGAACCGCCTCGCAGCCGGGACCGTTGGTGCCGATGGCACCGTCGACCTCGTGATCACGCTGCCCGACGATCTCGAATCGGGTACCTACGTGATCGAGGTGCGCAGCACCAAGGCCGATGGCAGCCCCTTCGTGTCGCGGGTTTCGTTCAACGCCGGTGGCACCTTGAGTGGCCCGAACGCGTTGGCCTTCACCGGTGCCGAAACCACCAACTTCGTGCAGATTGCTGCGCTGATGATCCTGCTGGGTCTCGGCCTCACTTTCGTGGCCAGCCGTAAGCGCCGGGCCGCCTCATCGGTCACCACCGACTGATCCCCTCTCGCTGCGGAACCCGCAGCGCTCGCGAAACGCCTAGCGTGCGGTCCACGATCCGATTACGGATCGTGGACCGTTCGAGTTTTGGAGGCGATGCTGGTGGGGGAGCGAGTGCCCGCCACAAGTCAGGCCGACGCATTGGTGATGTTCGGCATCACCGGCGACTTGGCCAAGAAGAAGCTGTTTCCGGCCCTCTACGAGCTTGTCGACCAAGGCCGACTCGACGTGCCGGTGGTCGGCGTAGCCCGCTCCGATTGGACGGTCGACGACCTCCGCCGGCGGGCCCGCGAGTCGGTGCCCGATGGCGACCCCGCGGTACTGGACCGGCTGTGCGCACTGCTGCACTTCGTGCGGGGTGACTACAACGCGCCGGACACCTTCGTGCGACTGAAGGAGATCATCGGCGATGCCAAGATGCCGGTGTCGTTCCTGGCCATTCCCCCCAGTTTGTTCGATGAAGCGGTCGAGGGCCTGGCCAATGCCGGCCTGACCGACACCGGTCGTGTGGTGGTGGAGAAGCCGTTCGGCCGCGATCTCGAGTCGGCCCGCGAGCTGAACACGATCCTGCACCGCCATCTGCGGGAGGAGCAGATTTTCCGTATCGATCACTTCCTGGGCAAGGAGCCGGTGCAGAACCTGATGGTCTTCCGGTTCGCCAACGCGATGCTCGAGCCGATCTGGAACCGCCACCACATCTCGAACGTGCGCATCACCATGGCCGAATCGTTCGGGATCGAGGGCCGCGGTCGGTTCTACGACGGGGTCGGCGCCATCCGCGACGTCGTGCAGAATCACTTGTTGCAGATGGTTGCGCTCTTGGCCATGGAACCGCCGGCATCGGCCGATGCCGGCGCCATGCGAGACGAGAAGACCAAGGTCTTCAAGGCCATCCAGCCGGTGCCGCCCGAGAATCTGGTACGCGGCCAGTACACCGGGTATCTCGACGAGGCCGACGTCGCCGCCAACTCCGATACCGAGACCTTCGCGGCGCTGCGGCTCGAGATCGATTCGTGGCGGTGGGCCGGCGTGCCGTGGTGCATCCGCGCCGGCAAGGCGATGGCCGAAACCGTCACCGAGGCGGTCGTCGAATTCAAGGAACCACCGCGGCTGCTGTTCTCCGAGGATGGCCATACGCCGTTGCCCAACACGCTGCGGTTTCGCATGAAGCCCGATGACACCATCACCCTCACCATGCAGGCCAAGCGGCCGGGCACCGAGATGGTCAGCCGGGCGGTCGATTTCAGCGTCGACTACGAGCGGGCCCTGGGGGGCGATGGCCCGCCCGCCTACGAGCGGCTTCTGCACGACGCGCTCATCGGCGATCCGCGGTTGTTCGCGCGCCAGGACGGCGTCGAGGATGCCTGGCGCATCATCGAACCCACCCTCAACGACCCCGAGCGGGTGGAGCACTACGCCCAGGGCACGTGGGGTCCGGCCGCCGCTGATCGGGTCCTGCCCGGCGAGGCCTGCTGGAACTGGTCGATCCTCGGCGAGTGCTGATGTGCTGATCCAGATGCTGCCGACCCCGACCGCTCTCGCCGAGCGGGCCGCCGAGGTCATCGCCGAGCACGCCCGCGAAGCGGTGGCCGCTCGCGGTGAGTTCCACCTCGCCCTCAGCGGCGGCTCGACCCCGCGGCTGATGTTGGCCGCGCTGGCCGAACGCGACGACATGCCGTGGCGGGCGACGGATGTCTTTCAAGTTGACGAGCGAGTGGCCCCCGATGGTCATGCCGAGCGCAACGCCAGCATGCTGCACGAGGTCCTGCTCGATCGCGTGAAACCGGGTGGGTTCTACCCGATGCGGGTCACTGAGCCCGACGTCGATGACGCCGTGGACCGGTATGTGGCCACCATGGAGTCGGTGTGTGGTGTGCCGCCGATGTTCGACATGATCCACCTCGGCCTGGGAGCGGACGGCCACATGGCATCGCTGGTCCCCGGCGATCCCGCGCTCGACATCGCCGACCGCGATGTCGCGATGACCGGCGAATACCAGGGCCGGCGGCGCATGACCCTCACCCGCCCGGTGCTCGAACGGGCGCGGGCGTTGCTGTGGGTGATCGCCGGCGAGTCGAAGCAATCGGTGCTGCAGCAGCTGTTGTTGGGTGATGACTCCATTCCGGCCGGCCGGATTTCGAACGAGCACGCCATCGTCCTGGCCGATGATGCGGCGTTCGGCAACGCGGGGTAGCAGGCCCTACCGGTAACGGGCCAGCGCGGCTTCGCGGCGACGGGCCAGCGACTCCCGTCGTTCGTCGGGGCTCACCGTCGGGTGATTGGCCGGCAGGTGACCGGTGAGTTCGGCCAGCGGCACGACCTCGGCCTCGGGCACGGGCATCGTTTCGGCCTGCACCCACCGGTAGGCGAGCAGGCCGACGGGGCGTCGTTCGGTGTCGATCCAGTTCGGCACGCCGGGGTCGTCGTGGGACACGACGATGCGGACCTTGTCATCGTCGTCGATGTGGGCCTGGGCGCAGTTGAGGCTGGTCTGGCGTTCGTGGAACGCTCCTGACTCGAACCACGCCATGGTGTGGATCTGGAAGTTCCAGTAGGCGGCATTCGGCTTCTCACATGTGATGACCAGGGCGTGGTCGTCGTCGAGATCCCAGAAGCCGGAACCATAGGCGATGTTGGGGGCGCCGCCGGCCGGGGTGCGGGGCTTGCCGATCTCGTTGCGGGTGGCGCCGTTGAGGGCGGTCCGCAGATAGCCATTCCAGTAGTGCAGCGACCGTTCGACCCAGTGCGCGGCCCGGTCGAGGGCCTCGGCGATGTCTGCGGGGTCGGCCGGGGGTGCCGGATCACCGCGGCCGTCGACCCGTTCGATGAAGGGAACGGCCACCCGATCGTTGGGCCAGTCGGTGTGATATTGCCGAACGGTGACCAGGCGGGCCATGGGGTCGGTGCCCAACCAGTTACCCGGTTGTTCGTCCGGCGAGATGATCACCTCGAGACGACCGTCGGTCCCAACCTCGAAATCTTCGAGCGCCTTCTCGGAGTAGACACCGTATTCATCGAGCTGCATGTCGCCTTCGCTGACCGACACCAGCAGCGTGTCGACATCGACGGTGTCCATCCACACCCGGTAGGTCAGGGCCGGGTCGATCGCGGCGCGGTGGTAGAGGTTGTCGGCATTCGGGCCGCCCCACTGGGTCCACGGGTCTTCGTGGCGAAAGAAGGTGGGATAGTCCGGGTCGCTGAACTCGAGCTCGGACTTGAGGGCCATGGTGAGGAGCCGGGTGAGGTAGCGGTAGCCCTCGGCGCGGTCGCGTGGGCCGGCCGGAAAGTCATCGCTCTGGAGTTGATCGCCGACGTCGGCCAGACGAGCGCAGAACTGCAACCATGCGTCCCCCTGCATCAGCCGCTCGGCCGGATCAAGGGACAGTTCGTCGGCCTCGGTCGCTTCGTTCGTTGTGCTGGTGTCGGTCGTGCTGGTGTCGGTCGTCGTGGTATCCGTCATGGGGCGCCTCCCGCTCGGGCCAGCTTGGCCCACGTGACGCCCAGAATCGAACTCATGCAGGGTGGCTGCTAGATTGTGCGATGCTGACTGGCACCAGGGGGAATTGATGGACCGCTCGATACCGATTGGTCGCGCGCCGCTTGCGTTGCTCCTAGCCGTCGGGTTGGTCGCCGCCGCGTGCAGCGGGGAATCCACGACAACCGAGACCGCGGTCGCCGGCAGCGTCGCCTCGACGGAAGCGCTCGGTACCTCCGAGCCGGGTACGACCGAGCCGGCCCCGCCGAGCGCGCCGAGCGAGGGCGGCTACGTCGATCCGCGCGGGCAGCTCTTCACCGACTTCCAGGCCACCTTCGATCGCAGCCACCCGTTCGGCGGCCTCGATTCCTACTGCGATTCCCATGCCCCCGATGCCGACCCGGGACCAGATCCCGATCCCGGCATCACCGTCGATTCGATCCACATCCACCACCTCGACCTCGACCTCGATCAGGTCGTCGAGATCGGGTTCGCCGCCGACGTCGGCGACTACCGCGGCATGCTCGAAGCCTTCGCCGAGGAGATCAACGAGACGTGCGGCGGCGTGCGGGGCCGCAAGCTGAACATCGGGATCAGCAGCTTCTCGCCGTTGTCGCCCGACGTCCTGGCCGATGCGAACGCGGCGTGCCTCGAGGCGACCGAGGACAACAATGCGGTGTTCGTGGTGAACTTCACCAGCATCCAGGAGCCGGCCACGTTGTGTGTGGTCGAACAGCACGACACCGGCATGCTCACCACAACCGGGTTCTCCGAAGACGCGATGCGCCGGGGGCAGAACCGGCTGTTCACCGTCACGCCGACGTGGGAGCGCGGGCTGTCGGTTCTCGCTCGCACGGCCCATGAGCAAGGTCGCTTGGAGGGCAGGACGATCGGCGTGGTGGGCAGTGACCTGCCCGGGCATACCGAGGTCATGCAGGGCACGCTGATCGCCGAACTGGAAGCGCTGGGGTACACGGTGGCGGTCCAGGAGTTTCTCGGCTGTGGCGGCGGGACGACGTGCGCCGACGGCCTGCAGGGTGTGGTTTCGAACCTGCTCGACGAAGACGTCGATGCCGTGTTCCCCCACCTCAACCTGCTGTCGCTGCCCGGGTTGATTCAGGAGATGGCCGTGCAGGGGTATGGGCCGGGAGAGGTGCAGTTCTTCAACGGTGGGTTCAACTCCCAAGCCGG
>JABDJW010000117.1 GCA_013002375.1 Acidimicrobiales bacterium
GATCAATGGCCGGCGACGCATACCACAAGGTGCTCTTGGACGAATCCGAGATGCCGACGCAGTGGTACAACATCGTTCCCGATCTGCCCGAGCCGCCCCCGCCGGCGCTGCATCCGGGCACCCACGAGCCGGCCGGGCCCGAAGACTTCGCACCGCTGTTCCCTATGGAACTGATCATGCAGGAGGTCAGCCAGGAGTCGTACGTCGACATCCCGGGTGAGGTCCTCGACGTCTTGCGGCTGTGGCGACCGAGCCCGATGTTCCGGGCCCGGCGGCTCGAGAAGGTGCTCGATACGCCGGCCAAGATCTTCTACAAGTACGAAGGGGTCAGCCCGGCCGGCAGTCACAAGCCGAACACGTCGGTGCCGCAAGCCTTCTACAACGCGCAGGAAGGCATCAAGAAGCTGACCACCGAGACCGGTGCCGGTCAGTGGGGGTCGGCGCTGGCCTTCGCATGTGCCCAGTTCGACATCGAATGCGAGGTGTGGCAGGTCGCGGCGTCGTACCGGCAGAAGCCATACCGCAAGACGATGATGGAGATCTGGGGCGCCACCGTGCATCCGAGCCCGTCGGAGGTCACCGACTATGGGCGCTCGTTGCTGGCCGAGGATCCCGATCACCCGGGTTCGCTCGGCATCGCCATCAGCGAGGCGGTGGGTGAGGCCGCGCCGCACCCCGAGGTCCGGTACGCCCTGGGCAGCGTGCTGAACCACGTGCTGATGCACCAGACGATCATCGGCGAGGAAGCGCTGTTGCAGCTGGCGAAAGTGGGCGAGACGCCCGATGTCCTGGTGGGCTGCACCGGTGGCGGGTCGAATTTCGGTGGCCTCTCGTTCCCGTTCCTGCGGGAGAAGTTGGCCGGCAACATGGATCCGATCATCCGTTGTGTCGAACCGGCCGCCTGCCCGACGCTCACCAGGGGCGAGTACCGCTACGACTTCGGTGACACCGCGGGCATGACCCCGCTGATGAAGATGCACACGCTCGGTCATCGGTTCATTCCCGAACCGATCCACGCCGGCGGCTTGCGCTATCACGGCATGGCGCCGCTGGTGTCACACATCTACGAGCTCGGCCTGGTCGAGGCCATTTCGATTCCCCAACGCGAGTGCTTCGCCGGCGCCGTGCAGTTTGCTCGAGCCGAGGGCATCGTGCCCGCGCCCGAACCGACCCACGCCATCGCCGCGGCCGTCCGCGAAGCGCTGGCCTGCAAGGAGTCGGGCGAGGAGAAAGTGATCCTCACCGCCCTGTGCGGTCATGGTCACCTCGATCTGGCCAGCTACGAACAGTACCTCAGCGGCGAGATGGTCGACCTCGATCTCAGCCAAGATGCCATCGCCGAGGCCATGGCCGCCGTCCCCGTCCTCGGTCAGTAGGCCGCCCACCTCACCGCCTGATCGATTCACCCCTGCTGGACGTCGAAGATCGTCGTGTAACCGCCCTGCGAGAAGTTGGGGGCGGTGGGGATGTCGCGGCCTTCGATGGTGATGGTCGGTTCACCGAAAGGTGGGTCGCCGACCAGAGAACCAGACGCCGGTCCGGTGGCGCCGTTGACGCCGGCGCCGAGCAGTGGATAGCTGGTGTGGGCCGAGTAGGTCTGGAGCAACAGCGGCCGCACCCGTTCGGACTCGTTCGGTGCTGAGCCGTGCACGGCGCAGCAGTTGTGCACGGTGATCATGCCGGCCGGCCCCTCGAGGTAGTCGACCGCGCCGAGGTCGAGTTCGTCGAGATCGGCCTCGGCGATCTGGCCGGTCCAGCGACCGTCGGCGTCGTAGAGGCGATAGAGCGGCCCGCGGTGGCTACCGGGCAG
This sequence comes from Acidimicrobiales bacterium, assembly GCA_013002375.1. Taxonomy (GTDB): domain Bacteria; phylum Actinomycetota; class Acidimicrobiia; order Acidimicrobiales; family SHLQ01; genus JABDJW01. The sequence goes on from JABDJW010000117.1 coordinate 1,811, forward strand.
GATACCCATCGGGCCCATCGTGGCGTCGACATCGGTCAGGTACACGCCGATGGTCAGGGGGCTGAAGTCGCTGTGGGGCCAGAACTGGATGTCTTGGTGCCAGGCCACGGCTTCGCCGCCGCTCGACCACTTGTAGTTGAGTTTGCTGTGGTGGTAGCGGGCCGGTGATCCGAGCAGGTCGCGGGCGATGTCGGCGGCGGGGCCGCGAAGGGCGAACTCGGCGAAGGTCGGGTGGTGGTCGACCGGGCTGGAAAGGCGGCGAAGTCGCGGCGTGGATGCCGAATGGTCGGGCTCGAGATCGAGCTCGGGCGTGCTGGCGGTGAGCGACCGGCTTTCCTCGACGAACTCCTCGCTGGCCGCGAGCAGCCGGGCCAGCCATGCAGGTGGCACCGCGCCCTCGATCGCGACGTAGCCCTGTCGGCGGTAGGCCTCGAGGTGTTCGGATGTGAGGACGCTTCGTTCGGCCGTCGTCATCGCCGCACCCTCGCAGCGGAGCTCAGGGGTGTCAACCGATGGTTAGTGAGCGCTGCGGGCCGGTGTTGTACTCGACGGTCGGGCCGGCACAATCGGCTGCGGCCGGCGAGGCGGAGGTGAGGGCATAGGCGTAGGCCGCGCCGAAGCTGACGGCGGCGACCACGACCGCCATCAACAGCGAGATTGTTCGACGGCGCTTCGACCGGTCCATATGTACTCAGACGTCGGGCAGAGCCAAAAAGTTCCCACCCGACGCCTGGTTCCCACCGGGTGTCTCGGCCGTTCAGACGCTGCAGGTGATCGTTGCGGTGACGTCGGCGGGGTCCTCCGCGTTGGCCAAGCCTTCGAAGAGCTCCATCGTCACGGTCATCGTCGAGCCGTCCGCCGTGACTTCGGCCCCCTTGCCGGTGTACAGCTGGTCGGCATCGTCGACGAATGAGGCGATGAGCACCGGTTCGGTCTTGTCGGGATCGATCGGGAACGCCTCGATGGCATTGAGCTCGGCACCGTCCTCACTCACCCCGTCGGCCCACCAGGTGGATGAGGCCGGCCCGCTGGCGTCGGGGTTGTACATGCACGAACCATCGAGGCTCCAGCTGCGGCCGTCGTCGAAGCTGAGCGCGACCGGCGCGCCATCGGGTTCCGCTGGGGCGGCGGGTGCGGCCGTTGCTTCCGGTGGGACCTCGGTTTCGGCCGGTGCCGGGTCGGCGTCCCCCGACCCGTCGGCCGCCGGTTCGACCGGCGCGGCCGGGGGAGCGGCATCGGCGCCGGTGTCAGGGCGGGCATCGCC
>JABDJW010000119.1 GCA_013002375.1 Acidimicrobiales bacterium
CCATTCACCCAGGTGCCGTTGGAGCTCTCGAGATCGACAACCCGAATCTGCTCGCCAACCGGCTCGAAGCTGGTGTGGCGACGCGACACCCGCTGATCCGCGACGATCAGGCCATCGCAGTCGCGGCCGACAACCATCGGTCCGTCGATCATCACCGTCAGCGCCCGCCGATTCGGTGTCCGAACGGTGAGCCACACTTCTGCCACCCCCCGATCCTACGCCCACCACCTCGTGGGGTCAGGTCGACGTTGGACCCGGCGCGGGCCTTGGCGGGAAGACGGTGCTAACCGAAGACCTGGATGCCGGTACCGTCGCAGGCCGGGCACAAGGCGATGCCGGTCAGTCCCGAAATGCCGCCAACGCCTGCACACTCATCACACGGGTCGTGCTGGGGTGGGGTGTACATCGAGAGGTCGCGACCTCTCGATGTCCCCGACGTGGCTCGTTGTGCCATCCACTGCATCGTGGCCCACACGACAACACCGGCGACGGCGATCGTGATCAGGTTCCAGGCAACAACCATTTCAGCCCCTCTGCGCCCTCTTGCGCTTCTCTACCCGGCGGGCACTCTATGGCTCGCGCGGCCGCGCGAGCCAATCGGGATCGAAACTTGTTTCGTGTTGGAATTTCAACCCAAAACTCCCCCACCAACCGCGCGAAACCGCCCACGGAACGAGGCGGTTTCGGTCGCCAAAAGCGCGCCAAAACGCGAAGCGGGCCGACCCCGAAGGGCCGGCCCGGTCGACGATTGCTCGCTGCGGTGCCTAGCGGGCGTTGAGCGCTTCGATCAGCTGCGGCATCACCTTGTGCACGTCACCGACGATGCCGAGATCGGCCACGCCGAAGATCGGGGCTTCGGGATCCTTGTTGATGGCGATGATGTTCGCCGAACCCTTCATGCCCACCAAGTGCTGGGTGGCGCCCGAGATGCCGGCCGCGATGTACACCGTCGGCTTCACGACCTTGCCGGTCTGACCAACCTGGTAGCTGTACGGCACCCAGCCGGCGTCGACAATCGCCCGCGAGGCGCCGGCGGCACCCTTGAGTAGCTTGGCGAGATCCTCAACCATCTGGAACTTGTCGGATTCGCCGAGACCGCGACCGCCCGACACCACGATGGCGGCTTCGTCGAGCTTGGGGCCGTCGGACTCCTCGACGAACCGATCGGTGACCTTGGCCGCACCGGCCGCGCCAAGATCGGGGACCGCCAGGGCCGAAACCGCGGCGGGGCCGCCACCGGACGCTTCGGCGGTGAACGACTTCGGGCGGACGAGCACGATCGGCGTCTTGCCACCGGTGAACCGGGTCTTGACGTCCGTGGTGCCGCCGAACACCGGCTCGAGCCCGGTAATGACGTCGCCCTCGACGGTGAGATCGACGATGTTGGTGATGACCGGGGCGTCGAGCTTCACCGACAGCCGAGCGGCCACGTCGCGGCCGTCGTAGGTCGTGCCGAACATGACGAGATCCGGCGCGGCGCCGCCCTCGATGGCGGCAGCCATCGCACCGGCGACGTTCACGCCCTGCAGACCGCCGGCCAGATCGCCGGTGGCGTGCACTGCGGTGGCGCCGTGCGCGCCGAGTTCGGCCGCAACGGCATCGCCGTCGCCACCGATGACGACCTCGACCGTGTCGCCGATCTCGCGAGCCTTGGCCAGAAGCTCGAGCGTGATGCTCGAGACTGCGCCGTCGGTGGCTTCGCCGTATACCCAAACGTTGGAAAGTCCCATGCTGATCTCCTACAGAACCTTGAGCTCGTCGAGGAAGGCCACGATCTTTTCGTGGGCATCACCCTCGTCTTCGATGATTTCGCCCGCTTCACGGGCCGGAGCCTCAGCGATTTCGGTGATTTCTTGACCGGCACCGGCCCAACCGACTGAGCCGGCATCGATGCCGAGATCGGCGACGGTGACTTCCTCGACCGGCTTCGACTTGGCGGCCATGATGCCTTTGAACGACGGGTACCGCGGTTCGACGACGCCGGCGGTGACCGACACGAGGCACGGCAGTGGGCATTCCACGCTGTCGTAGCCCGATTCGGTCTGGCGCTTCACGCTGGCGTTGCCGTCGGCGATGGCGATCTCCTTGGCGAAGGTGACCGAGGGGAGGTCCATGAGCGCGGCGATTTGCTCCGGCACGGTGCCGGTGTAGCCGTCGCTCGATTCGGTCGCGGCGATGACGAGATCCGGGTTGGATTTGCCGATCGCGGCGGCGAGCACCTTGGCGGTGCCCAATGCGTCGCTGCCCTGGAGGGCGTCATCGCTGACCAGCACGGCGCTGGCCGCGCCCATCGCCAGCGCGGTGCGTAGGCCACCGACCTCGTTGTTCGGGGCCATGGACACCAGGGTGACTTCACCCCCACCGGCTTGATCGACCAGCTGAAGCGCCATCTCGACCCCATACGAGTCGGACTCGTCGAGGATGAGCTTGACGTCGCGCTTGAGGGTCTTGGTTTCGGGATCCAGCGCACCGGGGTCGGCCGGGTCGGGGATCTGTTTTACGCAGACAACGACATTCATGGTCAGCATTGTCACGGCAAACGCGACAGTTTCAAAATCAGGCCGAAAAAAAGGAAGAGAAAACGGTGTGACTTGTGTCGCGGTGGCGCAGCGACAGGTCAGTATCCTGACGCCATGCGCGTGATGCTCGCCGGTTTCTCGCCTGACGGCTCGAAGCCCTCACCGAGTTCCTCGCCCTGGCGGGCTCAGAACTCTCGCCCGTCAGCCCCAGCACTACCCTGACGCCATGCGCGTGATGCTCATCGTGAACTCGGCCGCTTCGTCGGTCACCGCTCGAACCCGAGTGGTGATCCAGAAGGCGCTGGCCGCCGACCACGACGTCACGCTGGCCGAGACCAGCCGGCGGGGCCACGCCAGTCGATTGGCCCAATCAGCAGCACGGGCCGGCACCGACGTCGTCGTCGTGCTCGGTGGCGACGGCACCCTCAACGAGGCCGCGAACGGCCTGGCCGGCACCGACACTGCGCTGGCCCCGATCCCGGGCGGTTCGACCAACGTCTTCGCCCGCACCCTGGGGCTGAGCGACGACCCCGTCGAAGCGACCGCGGCGATCCTCGACGCGCTCAACACCAACGCGGTGAAGCCGGTCGGTCTGGGCTCGGTCAACGGACGGTACTTCTTGTTTCACACCGGTCTCGGCTTCGACGCGGCGTTGGTCGCCGAGGTCGAGAAGCGAGGCGGCCTGAAGCGTTACGCGGGCCACCCCCTCTTTGCGTGGGCCGGACTCCGCACCTATTTCGGCGGGTACGACCACCGCAGTCCGGCGTTCGCGATCCACTACCCCGACGGCACCGAGGTCGCCTCACCGTTCGCGATCGTGATGAACACCGACCCCTATACCTTCCTGGGGTCGCGGCCCTTCACGGTGGCACCCGCCGCCGCGCTCGATCGACCGCTCGCGGTGCTGGCCCTCACGAGCATGGGGCCGATCTCGTTCGTTCGGCTGGCCGGAAAGGCGCTGACCAGCACCAAAGGTGTCGGCACGACCTCGTCCACCGACGAGCGCCTCGATGTCACCGAGTGCACGGTCGTCGGCAACCGACCCTTTCCGTACCAGGTCGACGGCGACTATCTGGGCGAGGTGACCGAACTCGAGATTGCGCACCACCCGGGTATTCTCCGGCTCGTGATTCCTTCCCGCGCCCCTCGCCCAGCCTGATGGCCGAGAAGCAGAACCCAGGCCCGATGGCCGAGAAGCAGAACCAGGCCCGATGGCCAAGAAGCAGAACCAGGCCTGATGGCCAAGAAGCAGAAACGACCCGAGGGCGAGTTCGAGCGACCGATCCGCCGGGCCCCGCCGGACCCTGGGGACTCGACGACGGCACCGCCCACCGAATCAGCCAGTCTCGAATCAACCAGCCTCGAATCAACCAGTCTCGAATCGGCCTCGGGTGAGGTCGGCCCGCTCAACCGTCGGGTGAAGCTGGCGTTCGGGGCCGCGCTCGCCATTGGCCTGCTCGTCCTCGCCGGCAACTGGTTCCTCGATCGCCGGCTGAAACCGGAGCCCGATGCCTGGCCCGACACCGACCTCGGCGCGGACGAGGTGCAGATCTACAAGGACACCGACACCCGACCCCTCCATCTTCACCTGTTCCTGCCGGCGGGGGCCTCACCCCGAAGCGCGAAACCGGGCGTGGTGTTCTTCCACGGTGGCGGGCTGAGCCGCACCCCGCTCGATCAGTTCGTACCGCAGGCCGAAGCGCTGCGAGCCCAAGGGCTGGTGGTCGCGATCGCCGAGTACCGGGTGCTGCACGACGGCGGCACTCCCGAGTCCAGCCTGTCCGATGCCGCCGATGCGGTCGCCTGGCTCCGGTCCGAGGGCGCCGAGCTCGGTGTCGACCCCAACCGGGTCGCCGCATCCGGCGCGTCGGCCGGCGGGTGGCTCGCCGCGGACACGGCACTCGGGTCCGGCCCACCGCCCGATGCGCTGGTGCTGTTCAATCCCGCGGTCAACCGCACCGAAGCCCCATCCGCCGACATCCCGATCATCGTGTTCCATGGCGATGCCGACACCACGGTCGACCTGAGCCGGGCCGAGGGATACTGCGACGCCGCCCAGGACTGCCGGATCGACATCTGGCCGGGCGGCAACCATGGCTTCTTCAATGCCGTACATCCCGAGGCCCACGCCCACACCACGGCCGAGATGATTGCGTTCCTCGAGGGTCTCGGCTGGATCTAGACCGTCAGGCGGAGAGAGGAAGGGCCTGCCGGGCGGGCGTAGCATCGAGTTCACCGAGGAAGTGATCGATGTGGTGCGCGTTGGTGACCCGGTTGGTGAAGATCCATTGCCCGCCCCGGTCGATGTGGAAGATCACCGACCGAACCGAGTGTCCGTGTTCGAACACCTCGGCGAAGAACTGATCGCGGCGCACGGCGGCCAGCAGCTTCCGACCGTGACGGTCCGCAGCGATCAGCCGTTCACCGCTCAGGGCGAGCTGACACCGACCGCCATCGGGCACGGTGAACATCGGGGGCAACGCATCGATGCCGAGATAGTCGAGCAGCTGCCCCACCCGCTCGTCGGCGCACGCGCGGGCATGGCGGCTTCCCAAGACCGCACCCAGGCGGCCGCAGCTCTTCGCCAGGGTCGAGAGTTGGGCGGTATCGGGCTGCGCGACCTCGGCCATCGAAACGAACGTCTCACCGATACCCAGCTGACAACCGAGGTGATACTCGATCGGCTCGAGCCCGTGCCTCACGTGTCCGGGGAGTCGTCGGGGTGCCGCCTGTCGTGTCATCGCCCGGTACATCGGCCGGTTGCGACGCGATCTGGATAGGGCATGCGACCCCTTTCACGGCGCCGTTCGACTCAGGCGGGCCCTCGGGACCGCTGCTACTCCCGCCAGCAGCTACTCCCGATAGTCGTCGACGATCTCGCGCAGAGTGGCCGGCACGTTGCTGACGATGCCGTCGACTCCGGCGTCGAGCAGCCGGTGGGCTTCCTCGGGGTCGTCGACGGTCCAGGGAAAGACCTTCAAGCCTGCGGCGTGGGCCTTCTCGACCAGGGTTGACGTCACCAAGCCGAAGTACGGGTTGATCGCCTGGAGCCCGTGAGCCAACGCCCGCTCCACCGCCTGACCGGCGTCGATGATCTCCATGGTGATCCAGGCGGCCGGAACCTCGGTGTCGATCGACCGGACCTTGTCCATCGCGTCCATGTTGAACGACGACAACAGCACCCGGTCGAGTTCGAGGTAGGCCCGGCTGACGCCGACGACGGCATCGACCAGGACGTTCTCGTCGTCGTAGTCGGGGTCGCCCTGCATGTTCTTGACCTCGATGTTCACCCCCATCGACCCGCACGCCTCCAAAGCCTCGGCCAGGCTCGGCACCGCGGAGGGTAGATCGTCAGCGCGATGGTCGCCGATCAGCCGACCGTCGGCCAGGTGCGCGTCATGGTGCACGACCAACGCACCGCAGGCCGCCCGGCGAACGTCGAGCTCGACCCAGTCGGCGCCCTGTTCGGCCGCGGCTCGGAAGGCCTCGACGGTGTTTTCGGGATGGGTGGCCGAAGCCCCCCGGTGGGCGATCACCAATGCCATCGCCCCAGCCTTTCACAACCACCGGGGGTCTGACCCCGGTTGGGCCGGTTGGCGTTCAGGTCGGGACAAGCAACAAAAACAACAGGAGCACCATTCGTTGCAATTCCCCCACCGAAACCTCGCGGCTCAAAATCACCCCTTGCCACTCAGGGTGATTGGCACTACCTTCTGCGTGTTGTGTGAAACGCGTTCTCGTGCGGGGGTCACGGGCGACAACGTCCAGCGGGCCGACTCGGTCGGTCTCGTCTGGTTTCGGGGGCGTCGTTGAATCACCAACTTCTCAAGACCAAAGCCGTTGGAGGGTGAAAGTACGTGGCGCTCACACTGGGACCAGAGTTTACGCAGACCGATTGGCGGGCTGACGCAGCCTGTCGGGACACCGATCCGGATCTGTTCTTCCCCGTCGGGACCACCGGCGCCGCGATCGATCAGATCGCCTCAGCCAAAGTGGTGTGTAACACCTGTGCCTGCCAAGCGATGTGCCTCGAGTTTGCGCTGGCCACCAACCAGGATTCCGGCGTGTGGGGCGGCACCAGCGAAGAGGAACGCCGAGTGATCCGGCGAGCCAATGCCAAGGCCCGCAAGGAGGCCGGCGCAGCTGCCGCAAACGCCTGAGCCGCCACTCCCCGACAATCAACCCTCGCTGAAGACCGGGTCGCTCAGACTCGCGTCTGAGGTACCCGAATGGTGACGACCGTGCCGGCCCGCTCAGGCGGGCCGTCACTGCGTTCGATCGCAATCGAACCGCCGAGGTCACTGACGATGAACGTGCGCACGATCGCCAACCCCAAGCCGTCCTGATCGTCGATATTGAACCCGACCGGCACGCCGACACCGTTGTCGGTGACCGTGAGGGTGATCTGGCGATCGTCGGCACCCAGTGCCACCAGCACCGTGCCATCGTCGATCGAGGGATCGGCGGCGAAGGCATGTTCGACCGCGTTCTGCAGCACCTCGGTGAGCGTCACGGCCAGGGGCATGACGACATCGCTCGACAGCACCCCGGCGTCGCCGCTGACCCGAATGTCGACGGGACGTTCCGGTGAAGTGAGACCCTCCTCGACCAACCGAACGAGCGGCCGGACCACCTTCACGAACGACACCTCGTCGCCGTCGGTCTCGGCATCGCCCTCGTTGGCCAGCGTGTCGTGCACCAGCGCGATCGACGCGATCCGTCGCTCGCTCTCGGCGAGCGCGTTGCGGGCCTCGACCGACTCGAGTCGCCGGCCCTGCAGACGAAGCAACGACGAGATCGTCTGCAGGTTGTTCTTCACCCGATGGTGAATCTCGCGGATGGTGGCGTCCTTCGACATCAGAAGGCGATCGCGACGGCGCAGCTCGGAGATGTCGCGCAGTCCGACCATCACCCCGGTCACCGTGTCGCCCTCGAGCAACGGGATACACCGCATCACCACCGTGTTGTCGACACCGCGCTCGACCTCCATCGTGGCCGGCTCGCGGCGGGCGACCGCTCGGTTGAGAGGTTCGGGATCGAGATCGAGATCGTTCAGCCGACGCCGGATCAGCGGGCGATGAATACCGAGCCGGTGGATGGCCGAAACCGCGTTCGGTGATGCGTAGGTCAGGCGCAATTCGGCGTCGAGCAGGAGTATCCCGTCGCCGACGCGGGGAGCCTTGTACTGCTCCTCCTCGTCGCGGGCAAAGGGATAGGACCCCTCGGCGATCATCGAGGTGAGGCGATCGAAGACCTTGCGGTAGGTTCGCTCGAGGTCGCTCAGCGGCCGCTCGCTTCCGGGGAGTGCTTCGCACGACAGCACCCCGATGACCTGTCCCCCGAACCGAACCGGGATGGCCGTGACTTCCGCGGGTCGCTCGTCGGTCGTCGGCAGGTCGAGCGTGCCCTCGACGACGCGCCCTTGGTCGTGGGCAGTGGCGACCAAATTCCGTTGGTCGCGATCGTAGGTTCGGCCGATCGGGTCCGTCGGGTACGTGGTGGTGGCCGTGACCGGCCGAATGTGGCCGAGGACGACGAACTGGCCTGGCGTGGTCGTCGCCGCGAACAACAGCAGGTCAGCGGCCCGCAGATCGGCCAACAGCCCCCACACACGCGCCAAGCGCTGGATATGGATGATCGCGTCGGCGTCGAGAGCGGTTCGGTCGCGGGCGAGTTCGCCGAGGCTGGCCACGCCGCGACCCTAACCCTTCGCCAGCTGCTCGCCGATGTGCAGTACGCCGCCCAGATCGGTGATGTCGTCGGTCACTTCACCCACCGACCAGACCGGTGCGTCGGTCCGCAGCTCGGCCAGCGCGAGCGCAGCGGCGTCGGACAAGCGGGCGTAGTCCGTGAAGCTCTCGCCCACTTCGCGAAGCACGCCGGCGGCCACATCGGCCGGCGCCGCGGCCAAGACCGGGACCTCAGCGACCAGGCGGTCGGCCTGCGCGACCATCTTCGCCGCCGCGGTGTGACCGGCTCGCGTCTCGAGCATGGCGGGGAGACACCGGTTCACGACGACGCCTCCCAGCCGCAAAGAACGTTCGGCCAGGGCATCGACGAAGAAGTTCGCCTCGGCGACCGGGCCAGGGGCCGCCACCGTGACAGCCACGAATGCGGTGTCGGACGAAATGAGCGTTGCACCTACCGCTTCGGCGCGCTGCACGAAGCCGGGACGCATGGTCTGCATCAGCGAGAAGAACGTGGCGATGTCGGCGACGAAGTGAGCGCCCAGCACTTTGTCAGCGATCGCGGCGAACGGCTTGGCCATGAACCCGGACACCCCGGAGCTGGCTGGGGCGGTCAGCAACCGCAGCAGCGGACTCGAGAAGAAGTCGGCCATACGTTCGGGCGCGTCGAGAAAGTCGACCGCGTGTCGCGACGGCGGCGTGTCGATGATGATCAAGTCATAGCGACCCGACCGTTCGACCTCGTGCAGTCGCTCCATCGCCACGTAGTCGTGACTCTGCACGAATCGCCCGGTGATGTTCTGATACAGCGGGTTGGCCAGAATCTCGGCCGCGGTATCGGTTGTCGGCGCGTGCCGGTGAACCAGCGCATCCCACGACGCCTTGGTGTCGAGCATCGCCGCCGACAGGCTGCCCTTGGGGCGCCGCTTCGAAGCGGCCCAGTGCGAAGCCGTGATATCGCGTTCGACGTTCCCGAACGCCTGCAGTCCCAGGGCGGTAGCCAGTCGGCGGGCGGGATCGACGGTGAGGACGAGCACTCGGCGGTCGGTCGTGGCTGCGGCATGGGCAGCGAACGCTGCGGCGGTCGTGGTCTTGCCGACCCCACCCGGGCCGCCCACCACGATCATGCGGTGGCGTGCGAGAAGCTCGTCGACCGTCGCACTCATCGGGCGACCTCATCGCCGAGCGCGACACCGAGGTGTTCGGAGAACGTCGCCCCTTGGGCCGCATCGAAGAGCTCGGGCACCAGGAGGGTGGGAGCCCGGCCGGCCAACTCGGTCTGCAACCACTCGAGATGCTCGGCCCGCTGGCGGCGGCGGGTCAGCGCGAACTCGGCGGCATCGAGCACGCTGGCCGTGCCGGAGCCGACCGCGGCGGACAGTGCTCGGCGCCCCTCGCCCGCCCGAACCGACGCGAAGATGTCCTCTTCGGCCCGGCCGAAGAGTTCGGGCAGCACCCGGTTGACCACCACCGCGGCGACATCGACTTCGGTTTCGATCGCCAGGCGCTGCACCAACTCCGAGGTTTCGATCACTGGCATTTCCTCGGCCAGCGTGACCAACACCGCGCCGGTCGTCGCCGGATCGGCGAGGAGGTCGATCATCCATTGGGTCTGCCGGTTGACCAACCCCACCCGAGCGACCTCGGCGATGGCGTGGGGGGCCGAGAGCTGGCTGACGATGTGACCGCTGGACGCCGCGTCGACGATCACCAGGTCGTAGTGCTCTTCTCGAACCTCGTAGGCGAACTTCCCGACGACGAGGATCTCGCGCACGCCCGGCGCCGCGGTCGCGACGAACTCGAATGTACGGGCGAGCGGCCCCAGTCGACGGGCCAGCGGCACATGGGCGAAGACCCGCAAGTACTCGGCCAACGCGTCCTCGGTGTGCATCGTCATGGCGGCGATGCCCGGGGCGACTTCGGTCGGCTTGTAGGTGAGCGGCCTCGAAGCGAAGGCCGCAGCCAGATCGCCGCGGCCGTCGGCATCGGAGAGCAACACCCGCTTCCCCCGGCGGGCCGCCTCGCGCGCCAGCGCGGCCGCGATCGAGGTCTTGCCCACGCCGCCTTTGCCGCTGACGAA
>JABDJW010000167.1 GCA_013002375.1 Acidimicrobiales bacterium
GGGTACGGGTGAATTCGGTCCAGCCCGGCCTCGTGGCCACCGAGATCGTGAGCCCGATCACCGGCGGCAGCGCGCTCCTCGACGACTACCTCCCGCAGATTCCGCTGGGACGGGTTGGCGAGCCGGAGGAGATCGCCGAGATGGTGCGGTTCCTCATCGGCCCCGAATCGTCGTGGATCACCGGCCAGGCGTTGGCCGTCGACGGTGGCCAGAACCTGCGCCGGGGCGCAGACTACGGCGAGTTGGTGCGCGCCTTCGGCGACGATCCGCTCGACGGACTGCTGTCGTAACCCGGGCCCGGCCGGGGTGAGCCGGTCTACGCGGGAGTGAGATCGATGCGGGCCGACTTCAGGCCGTAGACGAAGGCGTTCGGCATTTCTTGGACCGTGTCGCCGTCGATGCTGAAGTCGGCGACCCGCTCACGGAACGCTTCGTAGAACTTCTTGATCTCGAGGCGAGCGAGCGACGCGCCGAGGCAGAAGTGGGTTCCGAACCCGAACGCGATGTGGTTGTTCGGGTCGCGGGTGATGTCGAAGGTCTCGGGTTCGTTGAAGTGGGCCTCGTCGCGGTTCGCCGAGCCGTACATCAGCACGACCTGCTGGCCTGCTTTGATCCTGACCCCGCCGATGTCGACATCCTCGGTGGCGATGCGGCACATGTTGTGGACCGGCGTGACGTAGCGGATGAACTCCTCGACCGCGATGTCGAGATCGGCGCCGTCCCGGAGGAGCTGCCACTGATCGGGGTTGGCGGCCAGGTTGAGCATGGTGCGGCCGATGACCGTGCGGGTTGTCTCGGCACCGCCGTCGAGCAGGAGGAGGCAGTCGCTGATGATCTGGGGAAGCCCGAACGCAGAGCCATCGCGCAGGCCGCTGCGCTCGTTCTCGACCCAGACCGACATGACATCGTCGACGGGGCACTCCGACTTCTCGTGGTAGAGCGCTTCGCAGGCCCCGGCAAACTCCAGCACCGCCGTGATGCCCTCGGTGGAGTGGTAGCGGGGGCCACCGCCCATGGCGATCGTTCGCTCCGACCATTCCTGCAGCGAGGGCCACATCTCGTCGGGGAATCCCAGCAGGAGCCCGATCATCATGGCCGGCAGCGGCGCGGCGAGGTCGTCGATGACATCGGCGTGTCCGGCCGCGAGCGCCGAGTCGAGCAGGTTGGCGACCACGTCGGTGATGTGGCCCTCCCAGTTGATGACCGCTCGAGGGGTGAACCGGCGCGAGACGAGAAGCCGCCGCACCGTGTGTTGAGGATCGTCGAGGCCGATGATCGACTGGTCGGCCGGAATGTTGGGCCGATACCCGCCCTTGTCGTTGCCGGAGTTGATGAACACCGACTTGTTCTTCTCGATGGCCACGATGTCGTCGTAGCGGCTGACCCCCCAGAGCTCGTTGGTGGAATCCCAGTAGATGGGTGCGTTCTCCCGCATCCAGCGGAAGGTGGCGTAGGGGTCGTCGATGTAGAACGGGCCGTCGAGCAGATCGATCTCAGGATTGGCGGTGTTCGTCGTGGGGGAGGCCATAGAGCGTCACCCTACGGGAACAGACGGCCGACGAGAAACAACCCGAGCAGCGCCGCGGAGATGGCGATTGGTATGGGAATGGCCAACAGCAGCATCCACGTCATCACCCTCACCCAACGCGGTCGGTCCTCGAAGCGGCGCCGGTAGAATTGCTGGTCGAGCTCGGTCACCGTGGGCTCGACCAGAGCCAGCTCGAGCGCATCGCGGGCCCGATCGATCGCCTGTTGATGAACCAGCACGCGGAAGCCGGGCTCGGTCACGTGATGCGGCGCGACCGAATAGGCCGGATCGCCGAGCACCGCGTTGTCGATGCCGTGCTGGTGCAGGCGCGCCGAGGCGACATCGGCGGCGAAACGAGACTCGTATTCGGCTACCGGCACCATGCCGGGCAAGGGACGAGGCATAGTGCCATGCTTCCAGATGCGGCGACGCTATGGGTGACGAACCCGGCAGATCCGCTGGCGGATCAGGCCGGGCCGGCGGTGGACCGGCGGATGCGGCGGGCCGGCCCGACCGGCTCCCACGTGAACTTCCGGAGCGCAACGACCAGGCCCAACACGCCCCAGGCCGCCACGATGGCCAGCTTGCCCCACTCGAAGGCCGGCGCGTCGGTGGCCGGCGCGAAGGCGGTCGAGAACGCATCGACAAAGGGCCGCAACGGAAAGATGTTGGCGGCGGTGGTGAGCCATGTCGGGGCATCGTCGCGGATCGGGACGAATACGTTCGAGATCATGGCCAGCGGCAGCAGCGTCGCGTTGGTGAGGGCGGGGGCGGCTTGCCCGCTCTTGGCCAGCGCCGACAGGGCCAGCCCCATTGCGGCGAAAGCCGCGGTGCCGACCAGGAACGTGACGACCGCCGCCGGCATCTTGGCCAGCTCCACCTCGACGCCGTAGAACAAGACGCCCACCGTCAGGCTCAACGCGACGCCGAGAAAGGCCAACACGATCGCGGCGCCGATCGCACCGGTCATCCAGATCACCGGTGGAAGCGGCGTGCTGCGAACTCGTTTGAGTACGCCCTCGTCGCGTCGAATGGTGGTGGTGATGGCCAGGTTGGTGTACGTCGCCGAGACGGCGGAAAACGCTCCCAGCGCCGGCGCGTAGAACTGCCGGGACGTGATCGGGCCGAAGGGTGATTCGAAGGTGTCATTGCCGAAGATCAACCCGAACAGCAGCAGGACCATCAGCGGAAACACGATGGTGAAGAACGCGGATATCGGCGTGCGCCAGAAGGTTCGGAGCTGCCCCCTGATCTGGGTGAGCACGAGGCTGCTGGTGGACGGCCACGGTGCGGCGTTGGCCGCGATCACTCGGCCGGCCCCAGCAGTTCGAGGTACACGTCTTCGAGCGACGGGCGGCTGACCTGCAGGGCCGGCAGCTCGATGTTCTGGTTCGCCGCGGCCGTTGTGATCAGGGCGAGGTCGGCGGTCGGGGATTCGGTCTCGACCTCGATTCGTTGGCCGGTGCGCCGCACCCGGTCGCCGAGTTCGGCCAATGTGGCATCGATCGCCGGTGTGGGGCCGAAGCTGATCACGGTGCGGGTCGGCGACTGGGCGGTGAGCTCCTGGGGGGTGCCTTCGGCGATGATTCGCCCGCTCTGGAGCACGGCCACCCGGTCGGCCAGGTGCTGGGCTTCGTCGAGATAGTGCGTGGTGAGCAGGATCGTCTTGCCCAGAGCGGCGAGGCGGTCGATGAGCTCCCATGATTCGCGCCGCGCCGATGGGTCGAAACCGGTCGTCGGCTCGTCCAGGAAGACGATGTCCGGGTCGCCGACCAGGCCGAGCGCCAGATCGACCCGGCGCTTCTGGCCGCCCGACAGCGTCGTGATCCGCTCGTCGGCCTTGGCGTCGAGGCCGACGAGTTCAACCAGTTCGTCAGCCGGGCGGCGGGAGCGGTACGCCGCTCCGTACTGCTCGAGCGCCTCGCGCACCGTGAGCTCGAGTTCGATACCGGTTTGCTGGAGTACCACGCCGATGCGGTCTCGCAGGGCGCGCCCGCCGCCGGCGGGATCGACGCCGAGTACTTCGACCGAGCCGCTCGTGCGGTCGCGGAAGCCTTCGAGAATCTCGATGGTGGTGGACTTGCCGGCGCCATTGGGGCCGAGCAGGGCAAAGACCTCGCCGGGCTCGATGGCGAACGAAACCCCGTCGACTGCGGTCAAGCGGCCGTAGCTCTTGACCAGATTCCGAACCGAGATCGCCGCAGCCACAGGGTCAATCTAGGGTGTGCGCATGAGTGAGGCGACCTACGACGAATTCTCGATGTTTCGTGACAACTGCAGCGACGTCGGGTTGCCCTGGCCGGGCGAACCGGTCGTCGAGCGGGTCGCACTCGAGGTCGAACCCGGTCGATCGGTCAGCGCCCTCCGGTGGGGGACCGAACCGGCCGAGATCGTGTTCGTGCACGGCGGGGCCCAGAACGCGCACACCTGGGACACCGTCCTCCTCGCGATGGGTCGGCCGGCTCTGGCCGTCGACCTGGCCGGGCACGGGCGCAGTGACTGGCGACCGAAGCAGGACTACGCGCCGCAGCTGATGGCCGCCGATGTTTTGGCCCAGATGCAGGCGTTTGCGCCCGCCCCGCAAGTCGTCGTCGGCATGTCGCTCGGCGGGCTCACCGCCCTGTGTGCAACGGCGAAGGTTGCGACAGCTGCCGACCCTGATCCAGCCCTCACGATTCCTCAGCTGGTACTGCTCGACGTGTCACCGGGAGTCGACCACGCCAAGGCCGAACCGATCATCACCTTCGTCGACGGTCCGCAGTACTTCGATTCGTTCGCCGACATCCTGGCCCGCACGATGGAACACAACAAGACCCGCACCGAATCTTCGCTGCGACGCGGCATCCTGCACAACGCCAAGGAGCTCGAGGACGGCCGCTGGACCTGGCGGTACGACCCCATGCGTGACTGGAAGCGGCCCGACGATTCCTCCGCCGAAGATGCCGGCTCGGCCCCCGCGCCCTCGGGCCCGTCAGGTCCGAATTTCGCCGATCTGTGGACCATGGTCGACAACGTCGAGGTACCGATCACCCTGTTGCAGGGCGGCGCCTGGAGCGTGGTCGACGACGCCGATATCGCCGAATTCCGGCGTCGCAAGCCGGATCTGGTGGTCGAGAAGATCGCCGATGCCGGGCACAGCATCCAAGGGGACCAGCCGCTGGCGTTGGCCGAGCGGCTCGGCCAACTGTTGGGCTAGCCCGGGATCCGCACCCAGCCGGATTCAAGCCGGCTGATCGGGCGGGGCGGGATCGGCGGACTCCGCTTCCGGGGGCGCGTTCTTGCGGTGCAGCTGGATCTCTTGCTCGAGCACTGCACCATTGGGGATGAGGTGGGTTTGGCCATCACCGGCCTCGACCTCGATCGCGGTGGCATGGAGGTGGAGCACCTCGCCCGTGATCTCGCCGACCACGATTTCGTCACTGGGGGCCATGACCCGCTGGAGGGCCCGTCCGGCGGCGAGATGGGACACGACGTCGCGACTGCCGAGACCGACCATGAGGGCGGCGGCCAACGCGATGCCGAAGAACAGCGCCGCAGTGGCCTGCTGAATGATGCTGGTGTCGACACCGAGCTGGGACGCGGCGATCAGCGCCGCGAAGCCCATGATCGTGATGTTGACCACCGACAAGATGCGCGACCGCATCGTGGCGCTGAGCTGACCCAGGCTGCGTTCGAGAATGCTCGCCAAGACCTCGCTGATCACCGAGGCGCCGATCACCACGATGGCCGCCGACAGGGCCCGGGGAATGTAGCTGATGACCGAGTCGCGGAGCTCGTCGAGGGATTCGGGCTGAATGATGCCGAGGCCGACGATGAGGCCGATGATGACGATGACCGAGAACACCAGGGAGCCCAGCGCTCGGGCCGACTTCTGGAGCGCGACCGGGCGGCCGTCCTTGGCCAGCTGGGCCACGACGATGCGCGACACGATGCCACCCAGCATGAAGCCGGCGGTCAGTGCGATGCCCGCCGAGAGCCATTCGGATCCGGTGATCGAATCGCTCGTGGTGGCCGCGGTGTCGGCGGCCTGCGCGAGCGGCAATGTTGGGAATGGCACCAGGTTCCGTCCGGGTCTACTCGTGGTCGGGTTTATTCGTCTTCGGTCAGAAGGAGCCGGGCGGCATCAGCCGGCAATACGAGAAGGCCCGCCAGAAACTGCAAATCGGCTCTGTTCCGAAGTTTGCCATCTATCCCGTGGTGGAGTCGAGGAACCAGGTCGGTCGGAGGGGCCAGAACGGCCGAGAGGGCGCGGGCCAAGACCGGCTCGGGTTCGGCGAGATCCTCGATCCGGGCCGCGCAGCGGTTACACGTCATGATGTGCGCGTCGACGTCCGCCGGCAGGCCGGTCTCGAGCCACTCGGCCAAACGACGGTTCTGGGGGTGCCCGATCCAGCGCCTCACGGTTTCCACCCTTCGAGGGTGGTCGCCAGGACCCGACGGGCCCGCAGCAGGCGGGTCTTGACGGTCGGCAGGGGTAGGTCGAGCACCTCGCCGATTTCGTCGTAGCTCATGTTCTCGAGCTCGCGCAGCACCACGATGCTGCGGGAGAGCTCATCGAGCGAACCCAGCGCGTCTTCGAACGCCGCGACGGCCAGCTGATTCTCGACCCCCCGCTCGACCGAGGTGGCCCCGCCGGCTGGATCGGGTTCGGGAAGCTCCGACGGGCCGCGCAGTTCCTCGCGCCGGGTGCGTAGGAGGCTCACCGCGGTGTTGTGGGTGATCCGCAGGATCCAGTTGCGGAGCGGTGACTCGCCGCGAAACGTGGGGAGCGCGGTCCAGGCTTTGAGAAAAGACTCTTGGGCGACGTCTTCGGCGAGCGCGGGGTCGCGCACCACCGACAGGGCAACCCGGTAGACGGCCTCGGAGTGGTCCTCGACCAGCGCTTGCAGCTGGAACGCGGGATCGGCTTCGAGGAGTTCCTGGAAGGAGCGAGCCGTACCGTCGGGCGGGTTGCTGCCGGTCGCAGTGCGGCCGGCGGAGGTGGCGCCGGCCGCGGTCGTGCTGGTGGCGGCGCGGTCGAGCGCGAAGAGCGGTCCGACGATGAGTCGTTGCCAACCGTTGGGATCCCACCGATGCCGACGTCGCCACCAGCGGCTCACCGAGCGGGGGTCGCGGCGCGCCCGGCCGAGACCGACCGAGGTCGGCCAGACCAGTTGGCCACCAACGACCGACACGGATCCGGTCGCGGAAGAGGCAACGCCAAGGGTGCTCATGGTTTCCGGACGTTGCGAGCGGTCAAAGAGTCGCGCCAAGACCACTCTACGCAGTGTGACGTTCGTCACGGAAAGGTTTTCGCGACTTTCGCGCAACACCCGACGTCGGGACCCTGAAGCGCACGCACCCCCGTCGCCACGGTGACGAGGGCGGGTGCCGACAAACGAGAACATCTTCTTGGCCGCATCGATAGGAGCGAAGGTATCAGCAGCCCAGAACACCGGGCGACAAGGCACAAGAAGCACAGATCGCTGTGGTGGAGGATCCCGCCCCAAAGCCACAGCGTTTCGGATGATTGGCATCCCGCCGTCAGTCTCCGAACGGCGGGGAGGGCTCCGGCCCTCCCCGCCACCAAATCGCCAAACCAACAAGATCGCTGTGGTGGAGGATCCCGCCCCGAAGCCACAGCATTTTCGGCAGACTGTCATCCCGCCGGCAGTCTCCGAACAGTGAGGAGGACTTCGGTCCTCCTCACTTCATTTTTCCGCAGGCGGGATCCGGCCGCAGAGCGGCCTCGACCCGCGCTGCGGCTGCAGCGGAGCTGGCGAGCCGGGCTCCGCTACCGCTACGCCCTGGGTTGGCCTGTGCGATGTTGTGAGGCGCAGCCGAGCAACTCGGCAGCAACCCGAAGGGTTGCCGGCTTCGCTACCGCTACGCCCTGGGTTGCCCGTCAGCGATTGCGGAGCATGCATCGCGTACGGCCTGAACTGCACAACCCCGAAGGGTTGCAGGTAGCGAGCGAGATGGTGTCTGACACCCGCTGTTGTGGTGTCTGACTCCCGCCGGCGACGTTGTGAGCGCCAGCGAACAACTCGGCAGCAACCCGCAGGGTTGCCGTGAGGCGCCAGCCGAGCAACTCGGCAGCAACCCGCAGGGTTGCCCTCGACCCGCGCTGCGGCTGCAGCGGAGCTGGCGAGCCGCGCTTCGCTACCGCAGCCCTAGAGCTCGATCAGGCGGAAGGGTTCGGCGGCGGCGACGGCGTGGGGCGCGCCGGCGGCGGCCAGATCGTCGTGAATACGCCGAGCGAAGGCTTGGTGTTGCTCATCGTCGCCGATGCTCGTGATCTCCATCGTGGTTTCGAACTGGCTGACGTGGGCCTCGAGGGCGGCGACCTTGTGATCACCGAAGCCGCTGACATCGATGACGACATCGGGCGCTTCGCACTCGAAGAGCAGCAGATGATCGGGGCGGTGATGTCCGACGCCGTGTTCGGGGTAGAAATGGGGGTCGCGCGCCGCAACCGCACCATCGGTCGCCAGGAATCCGGCCGCGCGGTGGTCGGGGTGAATACGCCACCGCCGCCACGGATCGTGCCCGAGCAGAACGGTAGGCTCGAGCTCGCGGATGATGCGGGCGACCTGGCTGCGCAGGGTCATCGAGGCTTCCAGTTCGCCGTCGACGACCCCCAGGAATCGGACCTCGCCGGTTGCGCCGAGGGCCCGCGCCGCAGCGCGCTGTTCGTCCTGGCGGCGGGCGACGAGGGCGGCGGTGTCGGCGTCGATGTCCCAGGTGCCTTTGGATCCGTCGGTGCAGATCAGGTGGTGGACCACGCAACCTTGGCTCGCCCATTTGGCCAGGGTGGCGCCGCACTCGAATTCGACATCGTCGGGATGGGCGGCGATCGCCAGCGCGGAGGCTGGGGTGCCGAAATCTCGCACGACGGCGTTGTCGGTGGCGGGCACGCGCATCGGCACGGTCAGGCTCCTGCGTCCTGGGGTTTGGTCACCACGTTCTTCGGGGCCTCGAGCACGCTCAGGTCGTCCGGTGTGTCGACATCCCACGCCAGGTCGTCGTCGAAGTACAGGCGCCGGGGAAGCCCGACGCGCTCGGCTTCGAGCAGGTGGCGAGCGAAGGAGCCGGGGCCGTAGGCAAATCGAAACCCCGAGCGGGTCGGCAAAGCGATGACGTTGGTACCGTCTCGATGGCGATCGGGCACCAGGGTGATGCCCGCGAAGTCGCCGACGCGGTCGAGGTCATGGGCCCGGGGGATGTCGGCGTGGGCGACGACCACCCGGTCGATACCTTCGGTCGCCAGGCGGCTGACGCCGTGGGCCACCGCATCGTTGAGGCCCCGGGCGGGGCGCCAGATGAGGCGGGCGTTCATTCGGTCGGTCCAGCGGGCCACGGCATCATCGTCGGTCACCACGACGACCGGCAGGTCGTTAGCCGCTTGGGCCACCAAGGTGGCCAGTCGTTCGGCCAACGCGGCTCGTTCCGAGTTGGCCAAGGCCCGGTCGAGGCGCCCCTTCGCCGAACCGAATGCCTTGACCGGCAACAGCACCGCGGTGGTGGGCGGCAGCCCGGTCGCGGGTTCGGCGGGTGGCGGTGGCATCGCCGTCAGTGTAGGTCCAGCCGGGGGTGTCGGTGGCGGGCCGAGGGTCTAGGGTCAGTCGATGGCTGACATCGCAATCGCCGTGCTGGGCGCAGGTTCGTGGGGAACCACGGTTGCGCACCTCGCCGCCCACAATGGCCCGGCCACGGTCTGGGGCCGGCGCGACGATGTTGCGGCCGATATCAACACGAACCACCGCAACCAGCGCTACCTGGGCGATCGGGCGCTCCATCCGAACCTCCGGGCCACGACCGACCTCGCCGATGCGGTGAGCAACTGCGATGTCCTGGTGATGGGCATTCCCTGTCAGAGCTTCCGCGATGTCCTGGGCGAGGCCAGTCATCACCTGCGGGCGTGGGTGCCCGTGGTCAGCCTGTCGAAGGGACTCGAGCGCGACACCCGCATGCGGATGACGCAGGTCATCGAAGCGGTGGTGCCCGGTCACCCGACCGGTGTGCTCACCGGCCCGAATCTGGCCAAGGAGATCGTCGACGGCCACGCCGCCGCAGCGGTCTTGGCCCTGCCGGACCCCCAGGTCGCGCAACGGCTGCAGGCGGCGTTCTCCACCGACATGTTCCGGGTCTACACCCATCACGATGTCGTCGGCTGCGAGCTGGCCGGCGCGTTGAAGAACGTGGTCGCCTTGGCCGCGGGCATGGCCGACGGCCTCGGCGCGGGCGACAACACCCGCGCCGCCGTCATCGCCCGCGGTTTGGCCGAGGTCACCCGGGTGGGTACCGCGATGGGTGGCGAACCGGAGACCTTCGCCGGATTGGCCGGCATGGGCGATCTGGTCGCCACCTGTATCAGCCCGCAGAGCCGCAATCGCCATGTCGGCGAGGAGTTGGGTCGCGGGAAGTCCCTCGACCAGATCGTCGAGGAGATGAACCAGGTCGCGGAGGGCGTGAAGACCACGCGAGTCGTCATGGCCCTCGCCAACGAATTCGGTATCGAGGTCCCGATCACCGAGGCCGTCTTCGGCGTCATCGAGCACGGCTACCCGGCCACCACGGCCTACGACGGCTTGCTCAAGCGCGACATCGGGCACGAAGTCCACGGGCTCGACTGAATCGTGGTCTTTCGGCGACTCCTACGGCGCGGCGGCCTGTCGGCCTCGCCGGGCGAGCGCACCGCGGCTGCGATCGAGCAGGCCGACGCCTACCTGTGGCCCTATTGGCTCGAGCGGCAACGGCG
This sequence comes from Acidimicrobiales bacterium, assembly GCA_013002375.1. GTDB lineage: Bacteria > Actinomycetota > Acidimicrobiia > Acidimicrobiales > SHLQ01 > JABDJW01. The sequence continues at coordinate 10,269 of JABDJW010000167.1, forward strand.
GCCCAGCTCCAATGCCTACCGGCCGGCCGACGGTTCGGGCCGGGTGATCAACACGACCGGGCGAAATGCCGTCGCGCTCGGCACCGTTGGCTCCGGCGTCGCGGCGCTCGTCGACCCGCGAGGGCTGATCGATACCGGCGCGGGATGGTCGCTCGATTGGTGGATCGGCGCGGAGGATCGCTGGCATGTGCCGGCCCGTGAGGTGAACGTGCGGCAGGGCCGTATCGGCTCCGGGCCGCAGGTCGAGACGTCCATGCGGATCCCCGGCGGTGATGCGGTGCATCGATGTTGGGCGGTGGAGGGGCGCGGCGATGATCCGGCCTCGGTGGTCGTCGAGTTCGAGAACCGCACCGGCGCAGCCGTCGCGTTGGCGCTGGCCGTTCGTCCGGCCGGCGTGCTCGGGGTGGGTCGTATCGACCAGGTATGCGTCGATGGCCGGCGGATCACCGTCGATGGTCGGGGGGTGGTCGATGTCGCCCGGCCACCTGGTGCGGTCGCGGTCGGTGGCGCCGACTCGGATCCGTTCCTGGTCGTCACGGCCGGCGACGCCGGCGCGGCATCCGGTGCGGTCGACCATCACGATCCTCATGGCTTGGCATCGGCGGCCCTCGTCGTGCCGTTGCCCCATCACGCCACCCTCCGCGCCGTCGTCTCGGCCACGACGACCGACACGGCCCAAACCGAGTTGGGCGCTCTCCCGGACGCCGACCAGGTGGCGGCGGGCTGGCTGGCCCACGCCGACGCCGGACCGGTCTTGTCCTTCCCCGAGGACGGCGTGGCGGCTGCGTTCGCCGCGGCTGCGAATCGGGTTCTCGTCGCGCTGGGCGATCGTGACGAGCGAGGCGACAATGCAGACGCCGCGGCCTTCGGACGGGTCGCGCATGCGGCCAGCCGGCTGGGCCGATCGGTCATCCCCGATCTCGTGCCTCGCTGGACCCATCGTCCGCTGGGTCGCGATGAGGCCTGGAGCGGATTGGCCCTGTGTCGTGACGCGCTCGCTGCGTCCGCCGAGCACCAGGTTGTTGGAGACGATGTTGTCGTCGAAGTGGACGTTGTCGAGGACCTTCTGCCGTTCATCGTCGATGCGGTGATGCACGATCCGGCGCTGACCAGCGTCGACCGGGCGCCGCTGACCGCAATGCTCGCTCGGCTCGGGCAGCCAGAGCCCCCGGCCACCGCCGCGCCGGCCAGTCCGGTGTCGCGTGACGAACCGGACCACTCGATCGACGTGAGCCGCAGCGCCGATGCAGCCCGTCGAGACCTGGGAAAGGCCGACATCCATGATCGGCTGCGGTGGCTGTTGCAGGCGGGGGGTGATCTGGCCGCATGGCCCGACGTACTCGATACCGAGCTCGGGCGGGGCTGTGGCGGCCAGCCCGATTCCGCGGTGGCCGCGGCCGCGATTGTTGAGCTTTTGTTGTCGGTGGCCGCCGTCGAGGACACTGCTGCCCTCGCACTGCTGCCCGAGTTTCCCGATTCGTGGTACGGCCAGTCGGTCGATGTTTCGAATCTGGTGACCACGGTGGGGCGGCTGTCGTTCGCGGTTCGCTGGCACGGGCCCCGGCCCGCGCTGTTGTGGGAGTTCGAGCCCTGGCCCGGCACGCAGGATCCGACCGTGCTGACTTGTCCGGCCCTCGCTCCCGGATGGTCGACGACCGAACGCTCGGGCGAGGTGCTCTTCGAGGTGCCGGTCGACGCGCCCGAACCGCTGGCCGACCCGGT
>JABDJW010000177.1 GCA_013002375.1 Acidimicrobiales bacterium
ACGAGGTCGCACCCGAACCCGCTCCTGCACCAACTCTGGCCACGGACGATGCCGCTCCCCCTCCTCAGGAGTTGGGCTTCGCCGGCGACGATCCGGTCGTCCTCGAGCCGGACTGCGCAGCCGTCGACGAGTACGTCCTGACCCCCTACGACGACGATGACATCAACTCCGTGCTCGACACGATCGAGCGGCTCAAACCGGTCCTCGGCGCCGACCGGGGCACTATCGCCGACAATCTGGTCGCCGACAATCTGGACTGGATCCAAGCGCTCTACCAAGAAGCGAGCCCCCGGGCCACCGATCTCGACGTGGCCCTCGACACCCTGATGGCCTACGACCGGGCGACCTACGAGGCCTGCGGGGTGCCGGTGCTGTCTTCCCTCGAGCACATGGTCGATCAGAGCTTCAGCTGCATCAGCGACGACGTCGGCATCGACGATGCCGATTGCGCGCCCCGCATCTGGGCCTCCTCGGTGCCCTGTTTCGCGTCGGTCGAGACGCCGGGTCGGCCGATGCCGTTCCAGTACACACCCATCGACTGTGAGACCGGGCAGACCCTCCGCATCACCGCCGACGGCACCTGGGCGATCGACGAGAATCCCGCGATCAGCGCCGGGTAGCCGAGCGATCAGATGATGCGCGAGTCGTGGCCCTGCCAGTACTCGTCCTTCAGCAACCGCTTGTAGAGCTTGCCGGTGGGGTGCCGGGGTAGTTCGTCACGGAAGTCGACCGATCGCGGGCACTTCACGTCGGCCAGATGCTCCCGGCAATAGCCCAGAATCTCACGTTCCAGAGTCGCCGCAGCCTCGTCGTCGGCCGGCATCTCGACCGGCTGCACGATGGCCTTCACTTCCTCACCGAAATCGGCGTTGGGCACACCGATCACCGCGACGTCGAAGACCGCGGGGTGCATCGTCAGGACGTTCTCGGCCTCTTGCGGATAGACGTTCACCCCGCCGGAAATGATCATGTACGCCTTGCGGTCGGTGAGATACAAGAAGCCGTCCTCGTCGAGCTTGCCGACATCGCCGAGGGTCGACCAGCCGTTGGCGTGCCGGGAATCGGCCGTCTTGGCCTCGTCGTTGTGGTAGCTGAATTGCGAGGCGCTCTCGAAGTAGATCGTGCCTTCCTCCCCCACCGGAACGACCTCGCCATCCTCGCCGACGATGTGAATCGGCCCGAGCAGCGACTTGCCCACCGTGCCTTTGTGTTCGAGCCAGTCCTCGCTGTTCGTGTAGCAGAACCCGTTGCCCTCGGTACCGGCGTAGTACTCGTGCAGCACCGGCCCCCACCACTCGATCATCTGCTCCTTGACCGCAATGGGGCAGGGCGCGGCGGCATGGATCGCCGCTTTGAGCGACGACACGTCGTACTTGGCCCGCTCGGCTTCGGGAAGTTTGAGCATGCGCACGAACATCGTGGGCACCCATTGGCTGGACGTGATCTGGTACGTATCGATCGCGGCCAGCGCGTCGATGGGATCGAACCGCTCCATGGCCACGACGGTCGCGCCGGCCCGGTGGCAGCCCATCATGAAGCGGAGCGGCGCGGCGTGATACATCGGCGCCGGTGACAGGTACACCGCGTCCTGATCGACCGCGAACAGCAGGGTCAGCAGGCTGAAAAGCGCGTTCGGTGTGCCGAGCGCCTGACCGGGCATCGGGACCTTGACCCCCTTGGGCCGACCGGTCGTGCCGCTGCTGTAGAGCATGTCCTGACCCTCGACCCGGTCGGGCAGCGGCTCAGCCGGGTACTGCGCTATCGCGTCCTCGTAGCTGTCGAAACCGTCGATCGCGCCGCCGACCGCAAGCCGCACCTTCACGTTGGGCATCTCGTCGGCCAGGCCCACCACCTGGTCGGCCTTGTAGGGCGAGGTGATGAACACCTGCGCGCCGCAATCGTTGATGATGTAGGCCATCTCCTCGGTGGTGAGCCGGGAGCTGATGGCGGTGTAATAGAGCCCGGCATAGTGCGCGCCCCAGCAGATCGGCAGGTACTCGAGCCGATTCTCCATGCACAGGGCAACATGATCGCCCGGCTTCAGCCCGGCGGCGGCGAACAGCTGGGAGAGCCGGTTGGCGTGGGCATCGAGTTCGGCATAGGTCAGCTGCTCGCCCGAGCCGGCCATGATCATCGCCGGCTTGTCGGGAGTCTCGGCGGCCCAGTGGCCGGGGTACATCAGGTCGTCGCTCATCGGCGCGACTCTACGGGTTCAGAGGCCGGCGATGAAGTCGAGCAGGAGCCGGTTGACCTCGGCCGGCGCTTCCTGCTGCACCCAGTGACCCGCCCCCTCGACGATGTGGCTGCCGCGGTGATCCCGAACGAACTCGGCGGCCCGATCGGTCGTCGAGCCCATGCCGCCGTCGCCCTCGTTCACCACGAAATCGGCCCCGCCGGCGATGAAGAGGTGGGGCACGGTGATCCGGGCCGCAGCCCAGGGGCGGGTGTGTTCCCAGTTGTGGTGCATGTTGCGGTAGTAGTTGGCGCCGCCCCGAAAGCCGGTGCGGGCGAAGGCCCGGCCATAGTTCTCCAGATCGCCTTGGCTCAGATAGCTGGGCCGGCCCTCCGGGGTTCCGGCGGCCGGGTCGCGATCGGGGTCGCGCTCACCGCACGTTGCCCAGTGCACCGAGCGAATCGACTCGATCGGGTCGAGGTCGAGCATCGACTCCGGAATGCCTTCCTCCTGGAAGCTCACCATGTAGCCGAAGGGCCCGTCGGGATCATTGGCCGTGACGAACTCGGGCACGCTCATGTCGCCCCGCGGCAGGTAGGGCACGCTGAGCAAGGCCACGCCCCGCAGGCGATCGGGTCGGAACAACGCGAACCACTGGGCGATCAGCGAACCCCAGTCGTGGCCGACCAACACCGTCCGCTCGACGCCGAGGGCATCGAGCACGCCGATGGCATCGCCCACCAGGTTGAAGATGTCGTACGCCGCGACCGCTTCGGGGCAGTCGCTCCAGCCGTAGCCGCGCTGGTCGGGCGCAATGGCGAAGAAGCCGGCATCGGCGAAGGCCTCGACCTGATGGCGCCACGAGTACGCGATCTCCGGGAAGCCGTGCAGGAACAACACCGCCGGGTGGGCGGGATCGCCACTGGTGGTGACCGACAGGGTCACGTCGTCGAGCTGAATCTCCTGCACGCGGGCTTCGGCCATGGCGGCCAAGTTAGCGCCGCCTCAGTTCAGCGGCTTTCACCCGAGCGGCTTCCGCATGCGAACTTCGTCCTGGCACGGGTCCGATGGCAACGGCACGAAATCGCCCGTCTCTTCGAACCCGGCCTCGCGATACAGGTCGAATGCGGGTTCGTTGCCCTGGGTGACCCAGAGCTCGACCGCTTCACACCCCGCGTCGGAGGCCCAGTCGATCACGGCCTGCACCAGGCGACGAGCCAGCCCGTGCCGGCGGCCCGCAGGAGCGACCCACATCGAGACGAGCTCGGCCACACGGGCGTCGGCCTGTGGGCGATACCCCCCGACCAAGCCGACCCAGTCGCCGGCCTCATCGACCGCCGCGAACGTGGCCATGTGCGATCCGTTCGATCGATCGCGGGCTGCGTCGATCCAGTGGCGTTCGGGGTATAGCGATTCCTCGGCGTACGTCATCGCGAAGGCCGAGGGGGCGTCCAGCAACGCGGCCAGCCGGGTGGCCCGCAGATCACGCCATTCGCCGGGCTCGATGCGTCGCACCACGATCGTCATGCCGACAGCCTGGTGGGCGGCGTGGCGGTCGGCAATCGGTTTTCGAGTGGCGGCCACGCTAGAACAGTTCGATGCTGCGCCGACCCGACGAGGCGATTCTTCCGCCGCTACCCCCACAACCCGCCGACGCACCATGGCCGACCGACGAGTGGCCTTCCGGTGCGCCGCAGGCAGGAGTGGACGTCGAGCGGCTCGAACGCGTGCTCGATCGGGCGTTCGACGAGCCCCAGCCGGAATCGACCATGGGACGGTCACTCGCGTGCGTCGTCGTGCAGGGTGGCCGGGTCATCGCCGAGCGCTATGCCCCTGGCCTCGATGAAGGGTCGAGCCTCATCTCGTGGTCGATGGCCAAGTCGATCACCCACGCCGCGGTTGGCCTGTTGGTCGCCGACGGGCGGCTGACCCTCGATGCTCCGGCGCCGGTCGCGGAGTGGGCCGACGACGCCGAGCGGTCGGCCATTACCCTCGATCAGCTGCTGCGGATGACGCCCGGGCTCGAGTTCAACGAGGACTACGTCGGCGAGGGGGCCACCAGCCATTGCCTCGAGATGCTGTTCGGTTCCGGCCGGCGCGACATGGCGGGGTACGCCGCGTCGCAGCCGCTCGTTGCCGCGCCGGGTACCCACTTCAACTACTCGTCGGGTACGTCGAACATCGTGTCTCGGATCGTGGCCGACGAGGTCGGAGCCGGTCTCGCGTATCAGCGATGGCTGTGCGACAACCTCTTCAGCCGGATCGGCATGCGCACTGCCGATGCTCGCTTCGACCAGGTCGGCACCTTCATCGGCAGCTCCTATGTGTGGGCCACTGCGCGCGATTTCGCCAAATTCGGTTTGCTCTACCTGCGCGACGGCGTCTGGAACGGCGAGCGCCTGCTGCCCGAGGGTTGGGTGGACCATGCGCGCACGCCCGTTGGCCGCGACCCTGACGATCGCACCCTGTACGGCGCGCACTGGTGGATTCCCGATGGCCACCGCGGCATCTTCGCGGCCCAGGGCTACGAGGGTCAGCGCATCCTGGTCCTGCCCGATGCCGACGCCGTCATCGTGCGGCTCGGCAAGACCGAAGCCCGCCTCGCCCCCAACCTCATCGGCTGGCAGGACGAACTCCTCTCCTGCTTCGCTGCCGCCTGACAACCACGACGTCGGTGTCAGACACCAGTCGACGGTGCGGGTGCCAGAGACCCTGCACCGGTGTCAGACACCCCAATGATGCAATTCGTCGATGTCTCGCCGATGGGAAGGCTCATGGCCTCCCCCGCGCCGACCGCACCCCGGCCGGCTCCCCCTTCGAGCTCGACGCCGCCCCGCCCCGATCGCCGCTCGGGGTTCGATGGACGGATCCTCGTTCGCATGTTCATGCCGGTGCTCGTCGTGTGGGCGATTGGCCTGGTGGTGCTGGCCGGATTGGTCACCCAGAATGCGGTCCCCCACGAACAGTTGCTGCTGGATCCGAACTACACCGGAGGGCTGCCGTGGTACACGGGCTTGGTCTCCAACCTGATGATCCTGGTGTGGGCCGTTGCGACGACCGCGGCCGCCGGTGCGGCGTTCGTCGTGCGACGGGCGGGCCGACCGCAGGCCGAGGCCTTCCTGCGCGGCGCCACACTCCTCTCGCTCCTCCTGACCCTCGATGATGCGTTGCAGCTGCACATCGTCGTGGCCAAGACCCTCGATGTGCCCAAGCCCGCCACGTACGTCGCCTACCTCGCGTTGAGCGCGGCGTGGGCGCTGCGCTCCTGGCCCGAACTGCAGCGCACCCGCTGGCAACTTCTGGCTGCCGCCGCAGGCGCCTTTGCCGTCTCGCTGATCGTCGATCAGCTCACCTCGCCGGACAACACGACCGCGCTGATCTTCGAGGATGGGGCCAAGACCCTCGGCGTGTTGGCCTGGGCCACCTACTTCGTCGTGACCGCCCGCGACATCGCGGCCAGCGTCATCCCCGACGTCGCGGCAGAGCCGGCCGACCGATCAGGTTTGAGCGGGTAGCGCACGGCGAGCGATGATCTCGCCATGGACACACCCTGGTCGACCATTCCCGAACTGATCGACGATGCGGCCGCCCGGTTCGGCGACGCCGAAGGACTGGTCGACGGCGACGTGCGTTGGTCGTTCGCCGAACTGGCCGACCAGATTCACCAGTCGGCCCGAGCCGCCATGGCTTCGGGGGTCGAGCCAGGCGATGTCGTGGCGGTCTGGGCGCCGAACGTAGGGGAATGGATCGTCGCTGCGCTCGGCGTGCATTGCGCAGGCGGGGTGCTCCTGCCGATCAACACCCGATGGAAGGGGCACGAGGCGGGCTTCGTGCTCGCGAAGACCGGCGCAAAACTCCTGTTCACCGTCACCGACTTTCTCGACACCGACTACCTCGACCTCTTGACCGACGCCGACCAGCGCGACCTCGTCGACGAGGTCGTCGTGTTGCGCGGCGACGTGCCCGCCGACGCCACCTCGTTTGCCGACTACATCGACCGAGCCGAGCAGACCGATCCGGCCGCCGAGACTGCTCGGGCCGCCGCCGTGCAGGGCGACGACTTGTGCCACATCATGTTCACGTCGGGCACCACCGGCCAGCCCAAGGGGGCCATGCTCGAACACGCCGCGGTGTGCAAGGGCTACAACGCCTGGGCCACCGTCGTCGGCCTGACTGCCGGCGACCGCTACCTGATCATCAACCCGTTCTTCCACTCGTTCGGCATGAACGCCGGCATCCTGGCCTGTCTGATGAAGGGCGCCACGATCATTCCCCATGCGGTGTTCGACGTGCCCCAGGTGATGCAGCGCGTTCCGGAGGAATCGATCAGCATGTTGCCCGGGCCACCGGCGATCTATCAGACGATCCTCAACCATCCAGATCTCGACAGCTTCGACATGACGTCGCTGCGGCTCGCCGTCACCGGCGCGGCGCCGGTCCCGGTCGAGATGCTGGCCCAGATGCGAGCCCGCCTCGGGTTCGAGACGATCATCACCGGCTACGGCCTGACCGAATCGACCGGTATCGCCACCATGTGCCGGCACGACGATCCACCCGAGATCATCTCGGGCACCAGCGGGCGCGCCATCCCCGATGTCGAGGTCCGCATCGTCGACCCCGACGGCATCGAGGTGCCGCGGGGCGATCAGGGCGAAATCGTCATCCGCGGCTACAACGTCATGCGGGGTTACCTCGATGACCCGGAGAAGACCGCGGCGACCATCGATGGTGACGGCTGGCTTCACAGCGGCGACCTCGGGGTGATGGACGAGAACGGCTACGTCGACATCACCGGCCGCACCAAGGACATGTACATCTGTGGTGGCTTCAACTGCTACCCGGCCGAGATCGAGAATCTGATGTTGGCCCACCCCAAGATCGGCCAGGTCGCCGTGGTCGGCGCGCCCGATCAGCGGATGGGCGAAGTGGGCTTTGCCTTCATCATCCCCAGCCCCGGCGCGGACGACATCGACACCGCTGAGGTGCTCGGCTGGTGCCGCGACCAGATGGCCAACTACAAGGTTCCCCGCCACGCCGAGATCGTCGAGGAGTTCCCCCTCAACGCGACCGGCAAGGTCCAGAAGACCGACCTCGAGGCCATCGCCGCGGCCAAGCTCTCGAGCTAGCGACCGAAGGCTGAACGAGCGGGAGAATCTGCAGAGGAGCCCCCACTCCCAGCCACTGAGCGGCCCGGGACGGGGCGACGACTGCAGGAGTGAGGAACGAACGGGAGAATCTGCAGAGGAGCCCCCACTCCCAGCCACTGAGCGGCCCGGGACGGGGCGACGAGTGCAGGAGTGAGGAACGAGCGGGAGAATCTGCAGAGGAGCCCCCACTCCCAGCCACTGAGCGGCCCGGGATGGGGCGACGAGTGCAGGAGTGAGGGGCAACCCTTCGGGTTGCACGAGCGGGAAATACCGCTCAGCGGTTGACGTCGATCACGACCCGACCGCGGATCTGACCGGCCAGGATCTTCTCGGCCACGTCGGGCACGGCCGAGAGGGGCTCGACCG